>JAJRXG010000091.1 GCA_024276375.1 Bacteroidota bacterium
CCCATAGAGTCCATCATCATATCCATAGAGTCGATATGCATGCCCATAGAGTCCATCATCATGTCCATAGAGTCGATATGCATACCCATGGAGTCCATCATCATATCCATAGAGTCGATATGCATACCCATAGAGTCCATCATCATGTCCATGGAGTCGATATGCATACCCATAGAGTCCATCATCATGTCCATGGAGTCGATATGCATACCCATAGAGTCCATCATCATGTCCATGGAGTCGATATGCATACCCATAGAGTCCATCTGCATATCTGTTGTATCGACAATAGATCCTCCACTAACTGTATAACTTAGTGATTGGGTACAACCTTGAGAATTGGTCAATTCAAGGTTATAGATACCGGCTACTAGGTTTTCTGCCGTGGAAGTAGTGTCTCCAGTGCTCCAAGAATAGGAAATATCTTCGGGTTCACAATCAGAAAAGATCATAATGGATCCACTTGCATTGCCGGTATCGCTTTGTATTTCAACACGAGAAACCTGCAAAACTCTTATATTGTCAATTACTACAACTTGGGATAGGTTGAAAGTAGAGTCCATACATTGATTGCTGACAGTCCAATCGGCTTGAAAGATTCGTTGATCACAATCGTTTTTTATAGGAAGTATAGCTAGACTATCGATACCAACATCACAAGGCAAACCAATGCCCGTTTGGAGATCTTCATCTATTGATGCAATACATCCATCTTGAATAAACAGGGTATCGAGTTGTAAAAATGTAAAGCTATCAATCACTACCGTAATCCGTTGAATACAAGTGTCAGCAGAAAGGGAGTCAACTTGGCCGATCCATTTTCTTTGGATGACTATATCATCGGGACAAGTCTGAACAATATCATCTTCGAAATCTATGGAAATATATCCGGATGACTCCGGAGTGCCTGTAAATTCCGGTTCGATAAAATCAGCACAAGAAATGATGGTATCCGGTGGACACATGATCATAAAGAACGGTTGATTTAATACGACAGATTCATTAATATAAGTTGTTAATGGGGTAGTATTCAGGGTATTGTCTCTTGCAGCAGTTAAGACATCTACTTGAAAAGTAAAAAACACATACATCGATAAGATAAAAGAACATCGGCTCATAAAAGCGAATTGATTGGTTTAGAACATAAATATAAAATCAAATAGATAAGTAGTTTGTATTCACGAAATTAAATCCGTGTCCATGTCAAATTTGTTTTAAAACAGAGAGGTAATACCCTTATTTTTCTATCTTTTTGCCATCCTATAACCAAAACCAGCAACGGGAATATACAGGACAAGATCCAAAATCGTAAACCAGATGGGATGTGGAATTGTAAACAATTTGATTAATCCCATAACTAAAAGAAAAAGCCCAAGACCCAGAGCAATGTTGCGATATTGTGTGGCAGCCACCTTAACAGCTGTAAATGCCGCACCAAAAGTCATTACAACATTGGAGCTCAAGGCCAGCAGAAAATTGGAGTTAGGTAACTGTCCGTAGTATTCTTTGATGGCATCCATGTCGCTTGGATCTAGTCCGGGCGGCAATGGAAACAAGCTTTGATCTATAAAGATATAGATCCATTTTATAACAAAAGCTACAGTGAGGCCTATGATTACGGCCATAGAATTTCTTGCCATAATTTAATTGTTCTTGAGAACTTGCTTAACCGTATTGCGACCCAACTGATACATATGCACTTCATCCGGCCCGTCAGCTAGTCTTATAGTGCGCGCATAGGAATAATAGGAAGCAAGAGGTGTGTCACTACTCATGCCCATACCTCCATAGGCTTGGATGGCTCGATCGACAACGTTACAAGTCATGGTCGGAGCTACAATTTTTATCATTGCTATTAAGTCTTTGGCTCCGGCGCTACCATGTCTATCGATTTTGTCCGCTGCGGATAGGGTTAGGAGTCTTGCTTGTTCAATATCACATCTCGAGCGTGCGATATCTTGTCTGATACTGCTAAAATCTTTGATGTATCTACCGAAAGCCTCTCGTTCACTTACTCTTTTACACATGAGTTCGAGTGATCTCTGAGCACAGCCGATTAAGCGCATACAATGATGTATTCTTCCCGGCCCGAGACGACCTTGAGCTATCTCAAAGCCTCGCCCTTCACCGAGGATTAGATGAGAAGCGGGAATACGAACATCTGAAAGATCTATTTCCGCATGACCGACAGGACTATCCAAATATCCAAAGGTGGACAGCGGTCGAATGATTTTCACACCTTCAGTATCTGCCGGTACAAGTATCATGCTTTGTTGACTGTGTCGAGGAGCACTGGGATCGGTTTTGCCCATTACGATATATATGGAGCAATCAGGATGCATCGCTCCGGATGACCACCATTTGCGTCCATTGATGACATATTCGTCTCCATCCCTGACTATGGAAGTTTCGATATTCGTTGCATCGGAGGAAGCGACTCTGGGTTCCGTCATTAGAAATGCCGAACGTATCTTTCCTTCCATTAGAGGTTTTAACCATCTTTCTTGCTGTTCAGGACTTCCATATTTTGAAAGTACTTCCATGTTGCCGGTATCAGGAGCACTACAATTTAATACTTCAGAGGCCCAAATTACCTTGCCCAATTTTTCCGCAATCAACGCGTATTCGAGATTGGTCAATCCGGGGCTAAGTGCTCCATATTCCTTAGGAAGAAATAGATTCCAAAGCCCCTCTGCTCTAGCTTTTGTTTTGAGGTCTTCCATCCCCGGATATACCTTCCATAAATGTTCCGGGGCTTCAACATATTCTTGATAGTCTTTTTCGATGGGGTAGATATGTTTTTCCATAAAATCATCTACCTTTCTGAGCAATTGTTGTAAACTTTCGGAGTATTCGAAATTCATAATTCCTAATGTTTTAGAGTTGTATGATATGGCCTTCGTTTGGATTTATATCACCCATTGTTATTCTTTTGTGAACCTCAATCAGTGCCGAGCCTCCCCGATGTTTTTGCAAGTGTAACCATTTTTTACTGTATTGAATAAAATCTTTAAAAGCTACATTGAGGTTGGTGGTAAACGTATCGATTCCGATGGATTCTATTACTTCCTTGGCATATGAAGGAGCAAAGAAAAAAGTTCCTTTTTGTTTTTGCTGCTTTGATCCTTCTTGTTCATTCCAATGTACGATACCCACGAGACAATTGTATCTCAATTGTTCCCCCAAGTGATTCTGTAAATCAGCCTGGAGATCATGATTTCCAGCAAAATCTACGATACAACTGGGTCGCCGTTTAAGTAGATCAATCTGATCATATGTCAATACTTCATTGTAAAGTTTTAAGCCCTCCACAAAGGCTTTGTTTTTGATGGAGGTCAAAGCAATTAAACGAATTTTATCATCTACATCATTGCTCAACATACAATGGGCAAGACTTATCGCTGTTTTGCTAGATGCACTAGTTACAATAACTTGTTGTGCATTGTAAAATCCGTTTCCCCGAAACATCGAATGAATTAAAAAAGAGGTAGTAAACAACGGACGAAATATCAGCATTTCATCCTCGATATTTTGTTGATAAATGGGATCCGATTCGGTTGAAACATACAAATTATAGATGTCAGGCAACGATCTGCGATGTGAAGATTCGTCAATAAAACTCCGCTTGCTGATCTGTCCCGGTTGTATGAGAAGGTGTGTGGCCATAGGGTAGAATCCGTAATACTTTGTCCCTACTGCTATATCTTCCACTCCTGAATACACCACCTCAGCCATCCCCCAAGCCGGTATTATGCCCCACTCTTTACCTTGCGGTGAAGGAAAGAAGTGCCAATAGCCGATCAAGTCTCCTACCACTGCATAAGTTGTATTATTGGAGGTGTAAGCAAATTTTAAAATGCGGAGTAGAACGGCATTCTCAACTGATTTGTCCGTCGTGTCAATCTTCTTTGAGAGAACATCTCCAATGAGAAAATTCTTTTTTTGTACCGTAAATAGTGCTATATCAATATGCATATCTTATGGATTGTCATTGATAAACTTATCTATGAGATGGGACAATTCTCGCCCTTTGTCTTCTTGGATAAAATGTCCTCCACCATGCAGAATCTGATGATGTTGTCCCGCTGCTCCAGGCACCATTTCTTGCCATATAGCATCTCCTCCTTTTGTGATCGGATCCTTATCACTAAATAGAGTCAAAAATGGTTTGTCCCACTTCATAAAAGTTCTTTTCCAAGCCTTTCTATTGTTTTCTGACTCAGGGTCATCAGGCCTTGTAGGGACGAGAGAAGGAAATATGCGCGCACCCGCAGTGAACCGTTCATCCGGAAATGGAGCTCGGTACGCAGCGAGTTCATCGGAAGACAACGTTCGTTCGGTGGCACCCTGCATGACCTTCTCAATAGGGAATTGTTCAATCTTTTGACAAAATGCTTGCCAATCAAGAAAGGCTTTTGAAGGCTTGTGATCTCCGGTGGGAAGCCCCGTATTGGAAATGCAAATTCGATTAAACTGATCGGGGTTCAGATCTACCAATCGCAATCCGATTAAACCGCCCCAATCTTGAGCAAATAGTGTAATATTGGCTAGCTCTAATGATTGTAACCAATTGTGAGTCCATTGGATATGTAAGGCATATGAATAATCTGAGGTAGATGTGGGTTTTGCCGATTTCCCAAAACCTATTAAATCGGGTACTACACAACGATAACCGGCATTGACTAATACGGGAATCATAGATCGGTATAAATATGACCAACTCGGCTCTCCATGTATCATCAGTACTGTTTCCCGAGATTGGGGGTCTCCTTCATCGAGGTAATGTATCGTCAGCCCCTGTTCTATCTCATGATAACGGCCGGCAAATGGATAATCAACTATATTCTTAAATCGATGTTCAGGTGTGTAAAGTATCTCCATGGATCCAATCTTTTATGAGGTACTACGATTAAGTCGTTTCTTTGAGATTTAATCGCAGTTAGTTCCTCTCCTTCATACCTTGCGGTAAGCAGGTGAAAGGTATGACAGCTAGAGCAATGTAACAAGTTATAATGGTGATTTGCGGGATAGAACATGTGAATACCATATGTAAACTCCGCGATTGAATTGATAATCAGCTCATTAGCAGAAACTGACTTGCCAATAATTAATTTTTCTGTATTTACTAATCTGTCTATTTTTCGTTACTATTCAGTAGGATGCTTTTGAGACAAAAAATGGCAATTTTTTCGTCAGATGAAGCTTATTTTTTTAGGCATAGCACCACTACGGCGAAAAAAATAGCGAAAATATGACGGGGAAAGTGTTTTTTTTAGCCAAAATGACGCCTACCTGAATAGTAACTATTTTTCCATAAATAATAAATTGTAGTATTGACGATTTATTTCTTTTGACAAACTAAATATTCGTTATTACGTCCCGTCAATATTCATCTTTGAGCCCACTCCGGAATCTGACTATTTTCACAAAAAGGTGTTTTGAGTTTTCGGAGTGGGCTCATCTTTATACATTTGAAATATGTCTTTATTGCTTTATGTACGTCATGGCCAAGCTTCCTTTGGAAAATCCGATTACGATCAATTATCAACCAAAGGATATGAACAGGGTCAATCATTGGGAAGATTTTGGGTGGAGCAGGAATTCCGATTGGATACAATTTATGTCGGACCTCTAAAAAGGCATTGGCAAACCTATGAGATGGTAAAAAAAGTATATGATGAAGCAGGTATTGATCTACCCCAACCAATCTTGTTCAATGCCCTAGATGAACATCGCGGCCCGGAAATATTAAAGCGTTTGATGAATGTTATTGTTCAGATTGATAGCCAAGTAGAAAGATGGGAGAAAGAGCGGAGAAGGAACCCTATATTGAACAAAAAAAATGGTCTTCTGATTTTTGAACGAGCCATAGAAATGTGGGCAAGTGGAATGTTGGATGAATATCACCCGGAAGAATATCTAAAATGGCCCGAATTTAGAAGTATAGTTGGAGCAGGTCTTGATCAAATTTTAGAAAACCATCGAAAAAAAAGAGGAGAGCAAATAGCCCTCTTTACCAGTGGAGGCACGATATCCGCAACGGTAGGCAAACTCCTTGAAATCAAAAACCACGTCAATGTGATCGGGCTTAATGGAATCGTTCAGAATACCTCCCTTACGGAAATTATATTCAATGAGCGAAAAGCGACTTTAAAGTCATTTAATAAAGTGCCACATTTGTCACCGAGTATGATAACATACATATGAATAAAGTTTACACAGACCAGCCCGGGGCAGTTCGTCATGGAGAAGAACTGAATCACCAACAAGTTGAAGCCTATTTAAAATCCAAGCTCAAGGGATTAAAGGGAGATATGCAGATACGGCAATTTGGAGGCGGAGCATCCAATCTCACTTATCTCATCAGTTTTGATAATCGTGAGTTGGTCATGAGACGACCACCCTTTGGTGCCAATATTAAATCTGCACACGACATGGGAAGAGAGTTTAGGGTGTTGGACGCTCTTTCTCAATATTATGACAAAGTTCCCAAACCATTGTTATTTGATACTTCCGGTGAAATGATGGGTGTTTCTTTTTATGTAATGGAGAGAGTCAACGGGGTTATTCTACGTGGCAATGATGGAGCATCAGGAGGCATAGATGTCAATACAGTACAAGCGATTGCTCATAGTCTTATCCGGACGATTGCCGAGTTGCATGATCTCGATTATCAGAAAGTGGGACTTGGTGACTTGGGGCGACCAGCAGGTTACGTTGAACGACAGGTTGTGGGTTGGTCAAAGAGATACGACAGTGCACAGACAGATCAAATAAATGCAATGACCCAAGTCTCCCAATGGTTACTTGACCAGATGCCAAAAGAATCTGGGGCTTCCATTATCCACAATGATTTTAAACACGACAATGTAGTTTTAGATAAGCATGATTTGAGCAAAGTGAGAGCCATCTTGGATTGGGAAATGTGTACTGTAGGTGATCCACTCATGGATATCGGTACTGTTTTGGCATATTGGATCAATCCGGAAGATCATACCTTCTTAAAAAAGTATTTCCCCAATCCCACTGCGCTGAAGGGCAATCCGAGAAGATCAGAGGTTGTAGCACTATATGAAAAATTTAGTGGCCGTTCGATGGACAATCCAGTCTTTTATTATGTCTTTGGATTGTACAAGACCGCGGTTATTTTACAACAGATATACGCTAGGTATAAAAAAGGATACACCAAGGATCAACGTTTTGCTCAGTTCAATTTAGCCGTGGCAGCATTTGGAATGATGGCCCAACAAGCGATTAGTAAAGATCGATTGGATGACTTGATGTAGTGGGCATTGTTATGGAAATTTAGGAAATCCATCCCAGTTGGGCGAGCGTTTTTCAAGAAATGCATTGCGACCTTCAGCAGCTTCTTCTGTCATATATCCCAATCGTGTCGCTTCACCCGCAAATATCTGTTGGCCAACTAATCCATCGTCGATGAGATTCATCGAAAACTTGAGCATCTTTATAGCCATAGGGCTTTTGCCCAATACTTCTTGAGCCCATTGATATGCCGTAGATTCTAGTTCTTCATGGGGAATAACGGCATTGACCATACCCATTTCATAAGCTTCTTGAGCAGTATAGTTCCGACCTAAAAAGAAAATTTCTCTAGCTCGTTTTTGACCTACTTGTCTAGCCAAATATGCAGAGCCATAGCCGGCATCATAACTTGCAACGTCGGCATCCGTCTGCTTAAAGATAGCATGCTCCTTGCTCGCCAAAGACAAATCACAAACCACATGCAGACTATGTCCGCCGCCGACAGCCCAACCCGGGATTACACAGATGACTACTTTGTTCATGAATCTGATCTGTCGTTGTACTTCAAGGATGTTCAACCGTCCGATACCATCACCCCCAACGTAACCGGATTTGCCTCTGACTCGTTGATCACCTCCTGAACAAAATGACCATACTCCATCCTTAGGTGAAGGGCCTTCACCGGACAACAAAACTACCCCAATCGAGCGATCCAATCGCGCATCTTCCATAGCTTCAGCAAGCTCTCCTACCGTTTTGGGTCTAAAAGCATTGCGTACTTCTGGACGATTAAACGCTATTCTCGCTACACCGTTACATTTCTTATACGTGATGTCCTCATATCCTTTGACCAGTTGCCAATGTATATCAGACTTGTTTTGTTCGGTTTTCATAACTATTCTATTGCTTATCAATTTGGTCTCCATTCAATGAAGAGCTCATTGGGAGAAAAACAAAAATACAATTCTATTTATAGACAACAACTTGCATTGAAATTACGTGTGTATAACATACTGCACTTTATCAGCTGGCAATGCGTGGTGGAGAGGTGTTGATTTGTATCGCTCATCAAGGGAGACTCTATATGAGGAGTTTTTAAACATATGAGGACAGAGGTGTACCGGAGCAATATCTTATTTTTATACAATTTGTTATACACACGAAATTACTTATCGATCTGAAGCCTTCTCAAATCTAGAAAGGACAAAGTCATAGGTGAGAAATAGCATGATAGAATGAAAAACTGTCCGCGCC
>JAJRXG010000092.1 GCA_024276375.1 Bacteroidota bacterium
AGCAATGGCAATGTTTGTTATCTTTAGGGATCAATTTCACTCCTTGTGCTCGCGCACAAAATGAAATTATTTTATATTGAGCTCGCAAATTTAAAACCAGTACTTGATACAATTGTTCTCTTCCATCAGATACGAGATAGGGTGCTTTCTATAGCTATTTGGTACAATTGATTTATGCTCGTTGAAAGACTGGTTCTACTAAGTATATAAAATTATCAGATCGATGCCTTTTCGGATCTCAATAGCAGCAATAACCTTAGTCACGAACCTTCGGATCTTTTTCAAAGGAAATTTTATTTGCCTTGGTCAAATTTTATTTTGAAATGAAGCTCAACAATACACATCCGGATGACTGCTTCCGCACCTCCGACAATCGATTGCTCAAGGAACAAATGAATGAAAATGTCCGAGATTGAATCTTATCACACACATATCACTAATTATAGGATCATGGTCAACCCCTTCCTGTGACCCGTAAAACAAAACGAAACAAGCAGATGAATATAAAAAGAATCACTGCCTTTGAGGTCATTGTGCCGGCGAGAAAAGGAGTCATAGAAAGTCAAGAGATTGACAAACCACTCCATAAACTACCTGTCGGAGCCAAGACAGGATGGTCTATGCAATTCGATCAACTACCCAAGCTCATCCTAAAAATGGAATTGGCAAATGGAATTATCGGATGGGGAGAACTGTATAGAGATCATGATTGGAAGATGGTGGATGCCATTATTGATGGTTTGATTGGAACAGATATCAACCGAATGTGTTTGCAAACACTACCATTTACTTTCTGTAGAGAGTATGATGGATTTGAATGTGCCATATGGGATGCATATGCCAAGCTACACGAGATGCGCATAGTAGATCTCTTGGGTGGAGCAGTAAGAGACAAAGTCCATGTGGGTGCATGGTCGAGTCATCGAAATGTAGAGGAGATAGCACCCTTAGTCAAGAAGTATCACAGTCAAGGCTATGATTGCATCAAATTCAAAACCGACTTAGAAGATGATGTCGAAAAATGGTGCTCGGAGATCGCACAAGCCGCACCGGGTATGCAAGTCATCTTAGATCCCAATGAAAGATGGCTCTACCCGGGCGAAGTACGAAAACGAGCTGATCAATTGGCCTGTGTAGGCAATGTACTATGTCTTGAAGATCCTATACCTAGATGGATGCTAGCAGAATATGCATTGCTTCGGCAATATACCTCTGTGCCCATAGTACTGCATGTATCGCTACCGTATATCCTACACGGTCAACGTGTAAAAGATGCGATCCAAGCGATTCAGGCCAATGCCGTGGACGGCTTTAATTTCAATGGAGGACTTGCCAACTTCAGACGATTAGATGCAATAGCAAGTGCTGCCGGACTACCGTGCTGGCATGGATCGGAAGTAGATTTCGGAATACTCGAAGCTATGTACGTTCATTCTGCAGCAGCGGCACCTTCATGTGTTTGGCCTTCTGATATATTCGGAAGGATGATTCGAGAACACGATCTGCTCACAACCCCGCTCAAATTTGAGCCTCCAATGGTTCATCTCCCTGAGGGTCTTGGTCTAGGTATCGAACCCGACGAAGATGCCATTGCACACTATGCAATATCTCAAAAAGAATACGCTTAATTGCTACAGTCTAATATGACCCTATTCAACAAAAAAGAGCTAACAACAAAACACAATCCATGTCAACTACAAATCCATTTTACCCCTCAGATACAGATCGACATTATATCTGGGAGATGCTTGTCACAAGAGATGTCACTGCATTTTGCAATCAAGACTGGGATCAAATATCGGATGATTTTATAGAACTTAATTTTATGGGCATAGACTGCCAAGGAAGAAGCAATCCGGATGCATGGAAGATAACATTTGATTCGCTCAATGCTTATAAAAATGAATGGTTGAAGCAAGCACATGAATTTAGTATGAACGACTGGAGTGATGATCCACAAGAAGAGTTGTTGCAAATAATCACCCTTCTCGACATAGACATCAAAGGCGAGAGCGCCTTGATTCATAAAAAATTTGATGGCCATATTAGAAAATCAGATGGTTGCGATGAATACCTAAACTGGCAGACGATTTATAGATGTAGAAAGGTAAATGGGCAGTGGAAAATCGCAGGTTTTACAGGCTATATGCCATACCCTTTGGGTGCTACATTGTCAATAGAAAGTGGTATCAAAGCACCCTCCAACGCGAGCCAACACAAAACCGCTGGTCCATATTCCCCCGTCCTTGAAGTAACTCCAGGGAAAATCGTTGTAATCTCTGGACAAGCTGCTATTGATGATGAAGGTACAGTAGTTGGTGATACAATAGAGGAACAAACCGCCTTCACCCTTTCCAATTGTCGCAAACAACTGACCGCAGCAGGATGCGACCTCAACGACGTGTTTAAAGTCAATGTCTTTCTGACGGATCTGAAAAATTGGCCTCGTTTTAATAAAGTCTATAAGACTTATTTTAATGACCCCAAACCAGTCCGTACAGCAGTACAGACACCGCTGCTATACAACTTTCTTGTAGAAATAGAGATGTGGGCTCTCAAAAAATAGATATACTTAGCAACAACTAACTCTGTAAAACTAAAATTATTATAAATGTATTGGGATCAACTCACTTCTCCTCAAGTAGCACAAATTGACAAAAACACACCTGTCCTATTGCCGATATCCGCCACAGAACAACATGGTGCTCACCTCCCTCTTGCAACGGATCGCATGATAGGAGAACACTTCTGCAAGTGTGTCCATGATGCAATGACCGACAATGTACTTATACTTCCGATGATGAGTATAGGATGCTCAGAGCACCATTCAGACTTTGCCGGTAGTCTATCTATCCAACATGTCAACTTTCTCAATATCCTTATTGATATAGCAGATAGTGTCACAAAGTATGGTTTTAAAAATATCATATTGCTCAACAGTCATGGAGGCAATCAAGCTATTGGGCAGACGTTTGTAGAGGTCTTTGGATATCGCAATCAGAACATGCAAATAGCCATGTTGACATGGTGGCGTATAGCACTCGGACAATTGATACCACACAATCAATCCGGAAAGGGAGGATGTGGTCATGCCGGCGAATTTGAAACTTCTCTCATGCTTCATATAGCTCCTCACCTCGTCAATATGAATCTTGCAAATACCAAATCAAATGTAGCAACCTACCCATGGGCTGAAGGCGATCTGCTGTATGGCGCCAAAGGTAGCCTATATAGAACCATGCAAGAGATGACACCAACGGGTGTATATGGTAGTCCCCTATATGGAACAAAGGAAAAGGGTAAAGAGATCTCAAGAATTGTTACGCAGCACCTGGTCGCCATTGTAAGGGATATGCTGAGTTGTTGATTTGATGAGTTGTTGATTTGCTAAGCTGTTGGATCTGTGGATTTGTTGCTTGAGCAGAAACCCAAAAGCTCCGTACGAGCGTCCTGTTCATCCCATCCAAGTGAACGGGAAGCGACCTGTCACTCTTCATCCATCTGCTGCTGTAGAGCGCGTACAATGTTCTTGAGTGCTGTCATCTCTTCTTTGACATGATACATTTCATCCCGCTGTGCCGTTAGCTCCTGCTTTTGATC
>JAJRXG010000093.1 GCA_024276375.1 Bacteroidota bacterium
CAAAGAAGTAACTAAAGCTAGCTTGTGGAGCAAACTGGTCGTTGAGTGTATAATGCGCTTTGCCTTGAACACCAAAATTGCTATCAAGCAGAGCGAGACCTGCACCAAACTTCACCTGTGAAGTGCCTGTCAATGCCATGGCACAAACAAAAACTATTAAAGCTAAAATTTTTTTCATATCATTCATTTTTTTGGTTATAAATATTAGGTGCAATATAAGAGTAGAATCTGATTACTTGTTTACCTATAATAAGGTATTCTGAAATTATTAGAGAAAAGTAAAAGTGCTTATGGCCTACATATGTGAGAAAATCTAATATTTTTGCAGATGTATCTAAAGCGTTTTGGTAAAAAGAATACAAATAACTGTAAGTGTTTTGCTTCTTTGGATTTTGGGTTTCATTTTCTTGGCGGGCTTAAAAAGTGTGACATTAGAAGATGAATTGCAAGCCAATGCATCGTATATCGTAGAGCTTACGGACAATGTCTTGCCCGGGCAAAGGATTACGGCTGAGAGTCTCATCAAAGATATGAAAGGGGTTGAAGCTGGCAGTGTATATCTATTAGATAAAGGATCGGCAAAAAAGATAATGCAAGCAGACTTTCCCATATTAGTGGAGAGTGGTGTGGACAATCCATTTAGGGATTTGATTATTTTTAAGATTGGAGACATCTCTCAGAGCTACCTCAATCAGATACAAGAAGATATCCTACAGATCGATGGTGTGGAGGCCTTATATGCTGGCAAGGAGATGTATCAGGGTTTAGAAAGCAGTATCAAGAGCTTTAGATGGGCATTATTGGGATTGTCCGTCTTTTTGTTGCTTGTAGCGGGATTAATTGCTGTATATATACTGAATAGTATGATGATGCGCAATGCCGAAAAGGTAAGAGTGCTACATCTGGCCGGGGTGCAGCAAAGGGATATTATGAGTCCTTATATGGCGCATGCTTTCAAAACCGGTTTGTTGTGTGGTATATTGGCTATGGTGCTATTGATCATTAACATCTTCTTTATCAATAGAACCATGTTGAATGGCGTTGAAGTATCATATTTACATATGAGTATAGCGAGTATCTTTGTTTTGTTGACAGGTACTATAATCTTTGTTTTGGTATCATATTTTTCAACACGGTCATTTATTCATAAAAGCAAAAGTTTAACATTGTGAGTCAAGCTCCAAAGAAAAAGAAGGTAGTAGTTACTACCAAAAGTAAAAAAGCAGGTGTATCCGTAGAAGGAAAGAAGCGCAAGGTACGCCCGACAACCCCACGTGCCAAGATGCACAAAACGACTTTCGGTGATCAAATGTTGTATAATCGAGAGAATTTCAAATGGATATTTATCGGGTTGGGTCTAATTGCGATAGGAATGTTGCTCATGATGGGCGGTTCGATGCCGAGTCCTGATGTTTGGGACGAAAGCACCATATATTCCTTCCGACGGATTACATTGGCGCCGATTGTCATCCTAGCTGGATTAGGGCTTCAAGTTTACGCCATCTTTAAATAGTCAGTCATACCATCATGTCGGATATTCTCAGGGCACTGGTGCTCGGTATAGTACAAGGTCTCACGGAGTTTTTGCCGGTGAGCAGTAGCGGTCATCTTGAGATTTTGAATGCCTTAATGGGGGGAGGAGATGTCTTAGATTCCGATTTCACGATGGTATTATTAGTACATCTTGGTACTGCATTAAGTATCGTTTGGGTGTTTCGTGCGGATATAGTTTTGCTGATAGCAAGTGTTTTTAAGAAAGACATCAACGATCCACAATTACAATTTGTCGGTAAGGTAATATTGTCGATGATTCCTGCGCTTATTGTGGGATTAGCATGGGAAGAACGAGTAGAGGCACTGTTTGATGGTGGGATAATGCATATAGGTTTTTTATTAATTTTTACCGGATTGATACTTTGGGTGACCCCTCAGATACAAAATAAGGATGGTGGTATCAACTGGAAGATGGCCATTCTGATAGGAGTTGCTCAGGCCGTGGCGATTCTTCCGGGAATATCTCGGAGTGGAATGACGATTGCAGCGGCATTGATGTTGGGATCCGGCAAGAGAGAGGCTGCTCGATTTTCATTTATTATGGTTTTGCCGGTGATTTTTGGTAAGATTATATTAGATCTTTTATCCGGTCAGATGACGATCAATACTCAGAATGCCCTTCCGATAGTGCTCGCTCTTTTATCTTCATTTGTGGTGGGAGTAATCGCTTGTAAATGGATGATTCAGATCGTACAACGCAGCAAGTTGAGGCACTTTGCTATATACTGTGGTCTAGTGGGTATATTGGTGATAGGGCTTTCATTTTATGAGGTGATATAACAATGAAGTCTATCAAAAGCATACTGTCTGATTCTATAGAGCTCCGTCAGCTTAACCGAGGTCTATACAACTCGATATTAACCTACATTCTTCAATGACTTCAATATGAATGAATTGATTGGAAAAGGAGACTTGTTGGATATTAAGGATTTGATTGAAGGTGCGACACTTTTGGTTGATAAGCCTTTGGGATGGACTTCATTTGATGTTGTCAATAAGTTGCGTTGGAAGATTCGCAACAAATTGGATCGAAAGAAGTATAAGGTTGGCCATGCAGGAACACTAGATCCTTTGGCGACAGGACTTCTCATCATATGTATTTCTAAACATACAAAGCTCATATCTAAATATGTAGGTCTCACAAAGAGTTATGAAGGACATTTCCGCATGTTTGCTACGACACCTACCTATGATGCCGAGATGTCTCCGGATTGTTATTGGCCGCACAGAATTATTGAAGTGCGGGAATTTGAAAAGGCAGCGAAATCATTTTTGGGGTCTATCGGACAGTATCCACCTATCTATGCTGCGATTAAGAAAAACGGAGTGCCATTATACCGCATGGCACGCAAGGGTATGGATGTTGCTTTGGAATTGCGCCAAGTCCATATAGAGAGATTTGATGTAGTGTCGTGGGTAGATCCGGTGGGGGCTTTCAGGGTGACCTGTAGCAAGGGTACGTATATCAGATCATTGATTCATGACATGGGAAAGAAAATGGACTCTGGAGCTTACTTGACACAACTGAGACGTACTGCAATCGGCACCTATGGCGTTGATGATGCATGGGAACTAAATCAGTTATTGACCAAGATAGATGAATTATAGTCGATTAGAAACAAGTACCTTGGTCATCAATAGACTTTCAGAATCTCAACCGGGTATAATCTTGGATGACTTAAATACTAGGAACAGGATTAAATGTGAGCATTATCGTCCGCTTAGGATGTATAGTAAATTTGAATGTTTCAATGCATACTTATCGGCGATTATACTAATACCAACGATACCATTAGGAGCATTATGAGTTTGTACTTGAAAGATATCAGGAAGTCATATGGAGATAACCATGTATTGGAAGGAGTAACGCTGAGTATATCAGAAGGAGAGATCGTCGGTTTGGTGGGGCGTAATGGAGTTGGAAAGACTACCTTGTTGAAGATAATAGCGGGGGTGTTGTCGCAAGATGAAGGAGTGGTCACTACCTCGGGCAAAATCTCTTATTTGTCAGAGCGCAATCCACTGTATGCACACATGATTGTAAAAGAATACCTCATGTGGTTGAGAAGTATTCATGGCAATGAACTCCCTTTATCCGATCTTGATGAAATTATCGGGAAAGTAGGTATTGAGAAAGTCACGGGAGTGCAGATCAGCAGATTGTCCAAGGGATACAAACAACGAGTCGGTCTGGCCAGTGTCCTTATACCAACTCCTAGAATATTAATATTGGATGAACCAATCAATGGTCTAGACCCTATACAAATAAAGGAATACAGATCATTGATTCGTGAGATCAGGGAGGATAAAGTTATCATTTTGTCAAGTCATCTTATGCAAGAGATTGAAGCGATCTGTGACCGTGTTATATTGTTGGCTGATGGAAAAATCGTCACCGACCGTTATATAGAAAAAAAAGATCAAGCTGTGGGATCAAGTATATTGATACAATTGGATCGATCTTGTGATTTAAGGGAGATGGAGAGATTGGAGGAGGTAGATCAGGTGTTTATTGATGGATCTCACTGCTATAGGATCACACCGACATCAAATCAAGATATTCGCCCATTGATATTTGATTATGTCGTATCTCAAGGGGCACGTATCCTAGAGATGAGAGAGGTAGATACTTCTCTCAATGATTTATTTAAGACGTTGTCATGAAGCCATTGATTGTCAAGGAGTTGAAGGAGTTTATGCATGGATATTTTGCTCTTGGATCAGTTATTATTTTTGTAATAATGACGTACTTATTTTTGTGGGTATTTCCTCAGAGCTCATATGTATCCTATGGTTTTACAGACCCACAGATCTACTTTTCATATTTATCTTATTTGTTTTTGTTTGTCGTTCCTCTTATCACTGTAGGCATGTTTTCGAGAGAGTACAGTCAAGGGACCTTAGAATTGTTGAGGATGCACGGGTTGTCATGGAGGACAATAGTAATAGGCAAGCTCATAGCCGTGACTGTGTTCATTGTAGTGATTATACTCGCCACGATGATACATATGTATGTCTTGAAAACCTTGTCGCTAGGGGAAGCCTCTTTTAGTGTACAATCGATTATCTGGTCTTATATCGGGGTGTTGTTGATAGGTATAGTATATGCTTCTGTATCCATTTTGGTTTCGAGTATCATTGATCATGGCACACTGGCGATTATTGTTTCGGTGCTTATTTGCTTTATATTGTATGCGGGTATCAGATACATAGGCGAAGTACCACAGTTTTCCGGAGGACTGGCTTATACATTGAAGACGTTGAGTCTTGAGTATCATGTGGATAGGATCAGCAAGGGTATTATGGAATTGTCATCAATAGTATGGATTCTATCAATAATCGGCATATCCGGATATAGTGCGATTGGTATTTTAGAATTAAAGAATTTTTAAGATCAAATCACAACTGACATATCGGATACTTGGTTTGGCGATTCTACTCATTTTGATAAATGCCTTGGTGCGTATGTATGATATGCGTTGGGATTTGACGGAGGATAGAAGATATACCTTGAGTAACGAATCCCTACGAATGATCAGAGATATTGAGGAGCCTATTGTCATTACTGTTTTGCTCGATGGAGATATTCCATCTTCGTTCAGAGGCTATCGAGATTTCATAGACTACTATCTATCCTCAATCCGGCGGCGGCAGGAGAATATAGAGGTTGTATATCACGATCCCAACTCAGGTGATATCCGGGATGTAAAAGAATTTAAGTCATTTTTGAGAAGTAAGGGGATATATGGTATGTCTCGTGCTGTTTCTACCGTTGGGGCTGTCAGCAAGAGTGAGTTATTTCCGTTTATCTCGATTCACGATGGCAAGGAGATACAGTTTTTAGATTTGTTGGAGACAAAGAGATCGGGAGAGTCGGAGGAATCGGCGATTTTGCGATCAAAATTGAGTTTTGAGGCCAAATTTTTGCGCCTACTCCGCAATTTTAATCAGGATAAATTGCCGGAGGTGCATATACTTGGGTTTTCATCTCGACTGATTGCTGAGGGATTGAATCGAGAAGCGGGTATGTCCGGATATCGTTTTATCTCGTCAGATCCCAATCTCTTGTTGAGTCGAGCAGATTCACTACGAGCAATCATAGTGGTGGTCAATGAAGATATAGATCGGCGAGCATTAATGGCAGTTGATCAGCTAGGATTAAACGGGGTGCCGGTCATATGGTTTGTGGACAAATTTAGAGTTGCTTTGGATAGTTTAGGGGTTGATGGAGCGTACTTAGCAGGACATGAGACGACCAATGTTGAGGATTATTTTTTTCGCTTAGGCGTCAAAATAAACCCTTCACTGATTGAGGATATGCAATCGAGTAAGATACCTCAGGTAGTGGGTAGCCAAGGGGGGCAGCCCCAGACTATCATGGTGCCGTATCCCTACCATATTAAGGCATTGCCCTATCAATTGTCACAAGGATTTGCCTTGAGCAATAGCCCTGTGTTGCTAAAATTTGCAGCTCCGATTGATACTTTGGGAGGTATGAGTGGAATGAGAAAAGAAGTACTTATGGCAACGAGTCCATACACTCGCTTGAGACGATCTCCGGTGCCCCTAGCCTTTAACAAGTTGAGGGTTTTGCCTCAGAAAGAGGCGTTTCAAGATGGGGTTCAAATATTGGGTTTGGAGGTGTCGGGAGAAACGGCATCTTATTTTAAGAGACGGATTCAAGGTGACGATCGGGTATGGTTCGAAAATTTGGAGTGGTCAGAATTGGAAGTAGGAGAGATCGATCAAGTATTGATCAGTGATGCCCAAGTCATCATTCCTCCTCAAGGGCGTGATGGACGGTACTCTGCCATCGGATATAATATCTGGGATCGCCAAATGTACGATGGCAACACAAAATTGATCAGCCATCTGCTTGAGCATTTGATTTATGGAGACGATATTTTGATGTTGAGCAAAAGGAGTATTAGTATCGGGATATTGGATAGGGTCAAGTGGTCATCACAAAAGCTATTGTATAGAGCATACATAATCGCATTGCCCATAGTTGTTTCTATTTTGGGATTTGTTATATTTCACTTGTATCGTAAAAAATATTATAGAGATGAAGTGGTATAAGTGGATCGTGTTGTTAGGAGTAGTCCTCATGTCCGTTGCGATGAAACCAATGGGTGAGGTTTGGGGATTTTATGGACATCGATTGATCAATCGGACTGCGGTGTTTACCTTGCCCATAGACTTGATGCCATTGTTTAAGGCCAATATAGACTACATTACAGAGCAATCTGTTGCCCCGGATAAGCGCAGGCATGCATCGCCATTGGAAGCTATCCGGCACTATATCGATATAGATCATTGGGGTGAGGAGCCGTTTGATGTTGTACCGAGGAGATTGAGTGCTGCTATGTTGCGTTATGGTACATTGTATTTACTCGACGTCAAGGGAGATACATTGAATCAGTGGAATGGAGATAGGATATGGTCGATCATTCCGGATAGTGTTAGACCTTACTTTGAACATGAGATCGATTTGCATAGAAATAGATTGATGGAGCAAGGAGCCATTCGATTGCCTGGAGGTTGGCTGAAGTCAATGGATATAGGAGAGGATTCCGGGTTGTATTTCCGCCAGGGCTTTAGTGATTATGGGATACTACCGTATCATCTGATAAGTTATCAAAATCGATTGACGCGAGCATTTAGAGATAAGGAATGGGAGCATGTATTGCGATTGAGTGCAGAGTTGGGACATTATATTGCAGATGGTCATGTCCCTCTTCATACGACTGAGAATTACAATGGACAGATGACTGGACAGAAAGGGATTCATGCCTTTTGGGAAAGTAGATTGCCTGAGTTATTTGCGGAAGCGGAATTCGATTTATTCACTGGTCGAGCAAAGTACATCGAGGATGTACGCTCATTTTATTGGGAGGTGATTAGAGAGAGTCATGTATTGGTTGAAGAGGTTTTGTCCAAGGAGATGGCCTTGAGACAATCGTTTGATCGAGATGAGCAATATTGTTTTGAAGAGCGTGGTATCCGGGTGATACGCCAGCCTTGTGAGGCTTTTTCGAGAGCCTATCAAGCGTCACTCAATGGTATGGTAGAAGACCGGATGCGAGATGCGATTGCGGCCATTGGCTCTGCTTGGTACACGGCTTGGGTGGACGCGGGAAGGCCGTTGATCAAGCCAGATGATATCGGGCGACATCGATTGGATGTGGAGATTGACCCGGCGGATTTTAGAGGAGATCATATTGAGGATTAAACAAAACTAGCGTTAATCAATAAGCATGAATATATCATTGATATTAAAAGGGATGGCGATGGGGATAGCAGAAGCTATACCCGGTGTTTCAGGAGGAACGTTGGCGTTTATAACAGGGATTTATGAAGAGCTGTTGGATACCATTAAACGGATTACACCCGGCAATATCAGATTGATTTTTAAGGATGTTGTGCTATTCTGGAGAGCGATCAATGGAGTTTTTTTATTGTGGTTATTGGTCGGAATGGGGGTCGGTCTTGTAGTGGGAGTGTTTGTGATCAGTCATTTGTTAGAGACGGAGAAAGAGATACTGTGGGCGTTATTTTTTGGATTGGTATTGGCCAGTGCATATTATTTGGGACGCAGTGTGCGGTGGAGTGGTTCAACAATCGCATGGGGTGTATTGGGAGCCATCTTGAGCTACTCGATCACTACATTTGCTCCGGTATCGGGCAATGAACATCCCTTGTATCTTTTTATCAGCGGTTGTTTGGCGGTATCGGCATTGATGTTGCCGGGGATATCGGGGAGTTTTATATTGTTACTTTTAGGTCTGTACGACGTTGTCATCCATGCTTTGAAGGATTTGATTTCAAATCAGGATATGAGTGGGTTGACGACGTTGGTGATATTTGGCCTCGGAGTTATGACTGGTCTGTTTACGTTTGCACGCTTGCTCTCTTGGTTGTTTAAGTCCTATCACAACCGTACAATGGCTCTTATGATAGGAATACTGATCGGGTCACTAAACAAACTATGGCCATGGAAGAAGATAGTCACCGTCTATAATAAGGATACGGGACTCATAGAATCCGCAAATAACACGATCCGCCTTCCCGACGTAGAATTATACAAAATCGTAAGTGAAGTCAACCTATCGCCAAGGGAGTATGGTTTGTTGGGAGATGTAAAATTACTTGGAGTGATACTGGCTTTTATGGGTGGTGTGCTCATCGTAAGTCTCTTATTCAGATATTCTGCGAAACCTTCTGAGGTCTGAGTGGTTGGTAGTTGTTCTCATCTAAAGTAGATTATCGTTCAGTAGTAGGTGTGTAGTTAATTGATTATCAATTGTTTATAAATAGACTGATAGGGTGTATAATGATGTACCCTTTATGTTTATATTGAATCAAATACAAGGGGTATCAATGGTGAGGTGATTGATTTCAGACGGTTAGATGGGATCTCTTAGAGCGACTCAAAATTGCCTTATGTCGTTAGGGTTAGGAGGCAGGGGCGCACTGCATATCATGGAGTTACAGAAAGTTAAGGTTGGCTTTGTACCACATATTGCAATTTTATTTAATATATTTGTGGTTAGTATGCAATAGTTTCGGTATTATTGCTTTTTCTATATGTATGATAATGACTTCAATATG
>JAJRXG010000094.1 GCA_024276375.1 Bacteroidota bacterium
AAGACTTTTACCTTGTAGAACCCGTGTATAGTGCGCTACACTACGGCGATCTAACAAAGCCACATCGGACAAGTCTTCTCCATTTAATTTTAAATAGTCTTCCGCTTTCTGTGTATCAAGATATTTTTCAATTATAGTAGTCTTTCCCACTCGACGAGCTCCATATATAACCAATACTCTACCTGGTGTAATATTACTTTCAAATGTAGTCTGTATCGTTCTTTTTATATGCATTTTGACAAAATTAAGCTAAATTTGGTCAACATGTTAGCTATTTTAGCATCAATTTGGTCAAATGAATATTCAATAGCAATACTATATCACCAGTATAGCAAGAACACTTTAGGGTCAATACTATAAAATGAGGAATATAATCATTGACCCTTCTGCCTGCCGCAATCACCAGAGGATCATGCCCTATCTGCTTGGCCTTATGCATCAAATAGAATGGATCTACTCCTATATAATGTCCCCTACAAGACCTGGTCGATATTTATGAAAATTCCATTTTGACCCTGCTGCATCTATTTCTTCATTGGTGTCGATACCTATCTTATCAAAGATGATAGCCAGTTCATTCATCAATGAGATATTTATATCGCGCTGAGTCTCCTAGGTTGATGCGTTCGGGGGAGATAACTACAACGACATCGCTCCCATGGAGCTTTCGGAGTTCCAACACCCTTCAAATCCGCCCTTCAGGCAAAGGTCTGTGACCTCTTGCCTTGGCATCTTCGCAAATCCCACAAGTTTAGATCAGCATTTTCTGTTTTATCTCATCCTTTATCATATACCAAGAGATAGATTCAGTTAGTTGAGGCATTAGTTCATTATCCGCATCGACAAAATAAAGCAAGCTTTTCTTCACAAGAAATAGATTTCCATCATCAAACTTCTGCGTATAAAAATCATATAGTTGCGACATGCTATATTGTTTCAACAAATAGTACAAATCAATAAAATCCTTTTTACTCCCTCTACCTGTGATTGCATTGAGTTTCATGGCAGCAATATCTTGTTTTGAAGCCATTCTTATATTGTTACTAACAATGATATCCGCTATCCAAGGGTATCTATAATTAACAAAATCCACCTTAATTCCATCAATTGACAATATATTGATATTGCGTGATTGACTTAAATGTTGAACTTCACCAATAGACTTTAGTTTATCGCCTATTTCCTGGAAGTCAAAGTCAATCCTTCCAAACAAATCAATATCCACAGATTGTCTATGTCCGATCTGCAACGCCAAAGCAGTTCCGCCAACTAATGATAATTCATTGAATTCATCAAATAACATGAGGGCTTTTAATACCCGGAGAAGTGCGGGATTAACTGTTTTTGTGTATAACATCTAAACTCAGAAAGTGGCGTATCTGTGTAAAATGAAACAAAAGCAAGCGCCACGTCATCCAGCGTTCTTGCGTTTTTGGCCACTGTTTTTATTTCTTCAACAGTATAATACTTTTTTATTCGCTCCCAATCCTTATCCACACCATATTCCAATACCCTTAAAATGACTAAATCCCTATGCTTGTCCTTATCTATTTGTTCTATATCGTATTCCCAAAACAAATGCTTTGATAGCTTTTCAATATCTAAAGACATATGATTGTTGATTTGTAAAGCTGTTGATTTGCGGAGTTCTTTTCTGCTAAGCTGATTTTTTGCAGACTCAAACTTCGTTTCTTTTGATTATCGCTCTTGAAATTCCTAAACCATTCAAGGCTCTTGCTGATTTGCACAGTTGTTTGATTTGTTAAGTTTCTTTGAACCACTTAGGACACTTAGATACACTTAGTTTTTCTTCTCCTTCCTGAGTGTTCCTAAGTGCTCTTAGTGGTTTATCCTCCTTCTCTCTTTTTGAACCACTTAGGACACTTAGATACACTTAGATTTTTCTCTCGGACACTTAGGTGCACTTAGGTGTGCCACAAAACCACAAATATCTCAACTCTGGCACGGCTTCGCCCTTGATATGTACACACCAAGAAGTGATATTCCCGATGCCTTAGCATATCACATAACAATGAAATATTGAATAAACTTCATTGTTTTGATAAAACTCACAAATATAACTTAATCATATTCTTTGTGAAGTACGACACAAGGTATTCTTCAATATTAACTTAGTGGCGAGACCATATTCTTATTCATCGTAATAGTAAGAGTATATCCCAACGTCTCAAGCTCCACAACTACCTTGTGATTGCCCCTCATCTCCTTCAATACACCATTGAGCCCTGTCAGAGATCCTCCGATCACTTCTACTCGGTCTCCGGGAGTCAAGACTGCATTTGGCGTAAGCTCTACATCCAAGCTGATGTCACCCACCACGCGCTTAAGGATATTGATCTCCTGCTCGGGTATGGCCATGGGCTCACCACAAAACTTGATAATGCCCATGATCTTCTCTGTCTCTAAGACCCTTACATACTCTGCTTTTTTTATTTTAACAAATATGTAAGCGGGTATTAGCGGTAAGAAGCGCTTGCGTTTCTGTCTGCCATAGACGCGGATCACCGTTCTCAATGGCAGATATACATCTATATTCTTGCGTTTGAGAAGCTCTGTAGCAAGTTTTTCGCATTTGTGCTTTGTATATACGGCAAACCATCGGGATTCTATTGCGTCTAATGTCATTGTGGTGTTTATAATAAACGTAATTCCTACTTAAGATGAAAATGATATGCGTAGTTCAAACAAACAAGTAATTCATATCATCTATAAACAAATAAATGTGCTTTTTCTATCATTAAAGATTATTCATCATCCATAACACTATTTGGGGCAATAGCTTCTCCTATATTCTATGGTAGAATTCAACTTCCTCTTCTACTTTACTCCAATCAAAAGGGTCAAAAACATCATCAAGAGGAATCACTAACCCTTTTAACACCTTCGATTCGATTCTATCACCCCTCGTAAACAACTTACTTGACTGATATGTACCGTCTTCCTTAAGCGTATAGATCAAGAGTGTTTTTTCTTCTGGATGTACAACCCAATATTCCTGAACACCATGTGATCGATATAGATCGTATTTGTATGAAAGGTCTCTTTTAGAACTCGATGGTGACAATATCTCAACAATTAAATCAGGTGCTCCAATACAACCCTGTTTGCCCAATTTTCCTGAATCGCATATCACTGATATATCTGGTTGTACGATATCTCTAACTACGCCATCTACATCCCTAAATCGGACATCAAAAGGGGCTGAAAAGACTTCACAATCCGATTTGTCAATAAAACGAAATATCATCACAAATATCCTCCCAGAAGTTTTCTGGTGATTGGTACTTGGTGCTGGTGACATCCGATGAATATAGCCCTTGATGAGCTCTATGCGATCTTTAATTCGCCACGTCAAATAATCCGTGTACGTATATTGCTTATTGAGATCCAATTGCTTCAAGGAAGTGACTTGGCACATATCTAATTCTTCGTCTTACAAAAATACAGTATTTATTGCCCAATAGCTATGTCAATATACTTACGATGCCATTGCTTCTCGGATGATCTTCTTGCTGATAAAGTATAAGCCGCCCAAGAACAATCCCAAAAAACTACCTATTAGAATGCTTTTGACCATGGAAGGTTCATTTTTAACAGGGATAAAGGTGCGATCAATGACTTGAAAATCCGGTCGCTCGTTACTTAGAAGTACTTCTAAACTTTTTTTATTGCGCAACACTTCGCCATATTCATCTTCTATTAATAAAAGGTCTCTTCGGATTTGCGACTTACTCAGACCGGATATGTTGGAGGTGAGATTTCTATCGCGGTCTTCAATGTATGCCAATTGGCGTTCCTTTTTGATGAGGACTTGCTTCATAGAATCTGCTTGTGATACCAACATGTTGAATGTCCGTTCCGGTCGGCCTATGGTCTCTTCGATATAAAATCCTTTGAGTTCTTCAAATACGGCTTCCAATACACGCATAGAAAGAGTCTCATCGAGCATTTCTACATTGAGACGAAATATATCCGTGTCATCATTATACGATATCGTCAGGACTCCTTTCTCTCCTAGGAGTCTATTGCCCGCGATCAACTCATGTACTACATTCAGCGCTCGATACTCTCGTGGAGTGAAGGATGGGATACTATCGTTTGTAAAATAAAACCCTTCTAAATGCAAGTGTTCGTACTCCGGCACAAAGGGCTCTTCTGCCCACTCTTTCTGTAGGTCATATATATCAATGATATGATTGGCAATAAAATCATACTTCTTGCCGACGGCCACTTTTTTCAATAGTATCTCGTGTATGATCCTACCTGATCGTGCTAGTTCAGTTATCTTATTATTTTCGACACGACCAAAATCCATGCCATAGGGTGTCATGGGTCTCCTTTGCTCCGAAGATCCATTTTCGGCAACCATAAAACTCAACCCGGCAGTATATGTCGTATCCTCCAACCATGCTTTACCCAAAAACCCCAGTGCGCTCAACGTCGCAATCAACAGAATCCATATCTTCTTACGCCACAATTCTCGCCTAAAGGATCTGATCTTAAGAATCAGATCCTTCAGCGTGATTTCATCATCCTGATAGTAGGGTGGTGGTGGGATCTGTGGGTTTGGTGGATTCAAAATATATTATTGCTTTTCACTAATTTTTTTTTTTTGATGCCATTCATGTGCTATGAGAGATGCCCGCTTACTCTTCATTTTTATTTTCCTTCTTCTCGTCATCCGTATTTGTTCCTACATTGACAATTACTCCTTTGTTCGTCCTCACTTGCTTTGAAGCCTTTCTCGATACATCCGCTGACGCCTCTCTTTGGGAAGTATCCATCTTCCTGCCTATTGATATGGTAGCACCCTTCCTTGGTTTAGGAAACTTTCTGAACGGGCCAATTCTTCTTCCACGTTGAACCGCTCCATTTGCCGCCGTGACCGTTACATCGTCTTTTGACGCCATTGTTCCAAATCCTCCTACGTAGTTATTAATATACCATTTGGCAGATTTGCCCGAAGTATATGTCACAGCGATTTTGGGATTGGAACTGTATTGCACAGGAGATAATTCCATGGCACGTGTATTTTTCATCTCTATAAATACCACGTCCTCTTTTTTCGGAATCATAATTACATCATTGCCTTTGAGGATTACATTGTTTGCCGAATTTTTATCCGACAACACTTCGTCCAATCGTATGATGACCTTCATAGAATTGGGATCTACGATACTATCGCCGATCATCTTCTCTCGATGGATCGCCGCTCCCTCAGCAAATGCTTGATCCGTCAATCCTCCGGCTCTATTGATGAGACTACTTAATCGTTCATTTTTATCAACTAGGGCATAGACGCCGGGATATTGCACGGCTCCTTCTATCGTCACCATCGATTGCAACTCAAATTCCGGTATCATGCGAGCAACCACCTTATCATGTGGTCGAAGCTCAAAGTCCGTATTGCCAGATACAATGTTGTAGGATTCATCCACTTCGATGGTGACAGCCAGCGTACTCGTAGGCTTTCCTTTTTCCATGCTTACGCGAAATACATCAATCCGTCCCGATGCCTCTCGTTTAAGCCCGCCGCCAAGTATGAGCAAATCCCTAAGACTTAACGATGCATCATACTGAAATTCTCCCGGTTCTCTAACGGCACCTTCGATCGCTACACTTGACACATCCGTATATTCGGAACTGTACAAGACAACCACTTCATCCAGAGGTTCGAGAAGTATATTCTCCGTGCCGTCTGAATGTAACAGTGCTTTTTTTACATCTATTCTTACATATTCTTTCTCCCGGGTATTGGTGGGGTTTGTTCTTATGATATATCCCTGATCAGCTGCTTCGCGATCCAATCCTCCTGCCAACAATAGTGCTTGCTCTAGTGTAATGGTGTTGTCCGGATCAAATGGGTATTCGATTTCTTTTCTTACCGCCCCTGATACTTTTAACATTGTTCTATCTGTATAATTGACAAGCGCATTCACAACCAGTCTGTCGCCGGGCTGAAGTTGCAAGTCCTCAGCGCCCCCTCGATGTTCCATTATACTCCCTAGATCTATCTGAATTAACTTGTAGGTACTATCGGGATTCATCCGCACCAGAAAACCCATATCTCTTCTCGCTTCTCGCTTCAACTTGGCCTTCTCAATCAAATCACTGATGTGAGGCGTAGTCCCCAAGGCATACTCCCCCGGCATCTCTACAGCACCTTCTACTATCACTGCATTCATAACAGTTGATTCAATCGCCCGAATCAATACCTCGTCTCCATTTTGCAACACAAATCGCTGTCCCTTGCTCATCAAATCCTTGAGGTTCACATCCAATAATATTTTCTGATCGCCCTCAAATCGTTTTATTTGAATTACTTCTCGAACCGCATCGGCACTCAATCCCCCGGCATAAGAAATCAAGTCCGTCAAGCCTTCATTGTCCTTCAATTCATATTTGTAAGGACGGTTGATTGCACCTTTGATATCAACAACCGTCCCTAGAGGAGGAACCTGTATGATAACATTGTCCTCGAGATAAAAGTCAAATTGAGCTATGGGCTTGGTCATCAACGTATAGATATCCATGGTCTTTTGTCCACTGCCGTTTGAAATCAAAATATTTCTAACGCTTCCTTTTTTAGTCAGGCCTCCGGCGGCAATCAGCGCATTGAAGGCCGTATTAGTTGCCACTAAATGATATGAACCGGGTCGCTGTACCTCTCCAAAAATATTGATCGTTATGGCTCTGGGTGCCAATACACTCGTCGTAAACTGCTCGGGGCGAAATACATAGTATCTCGCAAATCGCTTCTGAAGCAACCGCTTTGCTTGACCCCAACTCAACCCTTTTAGAAAGATTCTCGGCATATCTTTGGGTTGGATGTATCCCCCATTCGTTACCTCAAAAGTGCCGTCAAAATTGGACGCCCCGAAGATAGATACTGCTATCTCATCTCCCATTCCAATCACATAGGCATCGGGAATTTTTACAATGGTTGAAGGTTGAAACACCTTGAGACTGTCTGCTTGAAATATATCATGACCATAGATTTCCGATGGTCTTGAATCCTTGTTGAGTACCGAATCTAAAACATTGATCAGCGAGTCCAAAGCCATTATATCCAATGAATCGTTGACATTGAGTTGTACATTAAAACTCACAGCATCACGGGTGCTTTGATTCTGAATCATCACTTTGCCCAGTGAATCTCCACCGATTTGTCCGGATATCAAGTATGGCACAAGAACCACAAAAAGTGCAACACAAAATCTGTTTTTCATCTATCGAATTTCTATATCTAGGCTATTTTGACCAAGTCACCTAAAAAAAAGCTGTACTAAAATGATCTCATCCTCATGCTTCATAAATCGCATGCAAAGGTAGAATAAAAACACAGTATAAAAGCAAGGTCAATTAAAGTGTTTCGCTCTTATCTATATTAGAACTCCGGCAGCTCCCTAGTTTTAATCTTGTTGTCCGTTTCTAACTTAGCGTTCCTTATCTTATGCAACAATTCAATGGTGGGCTTTACATCCTCTGTGCCGTAGCTTTCTCCTTCAACGATCCGTTCATAACTCAATCGATGCAAACCTTCGAAACCTTGAGTGAAATCTATATATGATCCATCCACCGTCAAGGATCTATAGCTTCTATTTTTACTGCCTTCTCTGAAAGGCAAATCTTCCTTCAGCAGACTCAATGACCACTTGACGCGAGCTTGCTCCAGTATCAGCAACCCTTGGGCTTGCTCCTCATTAAGTTTATAAACATGATTTTCTTCGACAGCACCAAAAACCCAAAGCAACATATCAAAAAAATGCACACCTATATTACTTGTAATACCTCCAGATTTTGACGTGTCTCCCTTCCATGAATTGAAATACCATTTGCCTCGAGGGACAACATAGGTGAGTGCTACCTCATATTTTTTATCTCCCGGACTCCAATCTACTTTCTTCTTGAGATCCATAATATCTTGATGCAATCTCAATTGTAAAATATTATGTATTTGCAATCCCGTCTCCGATTCAACTTGTTGTAACCTTGCAAGATTCCAAGGGTTAAGTACAAGTGGTTTCTCACAGATCACTTCCATCCCACTGCGCAAACCAAATCTGCAGTGTGCGTCATGCAAATAATTGGGAGAACAAACAGTCAAATAATCCACAGGAGTACCCTCCTGCCTCAATTTATCAAGATAACGGTCAAATCGCTCAAACTCCTTAAAATAAGCCGCATCGGGAAAATACGTGTCAATGACTCCAACGCTATCACTTGGGTCAGTGACAGCGACCAGATCGTGACCCGTTGCCAGAATCGCTTCCATATGGCGAGGAGCTATATATCCCGCCGCTCCAATCAGTGCAAATCTCTTCAAGTTGAAAGTCTTATTACCTTGTTATTTGAATCGAAGTGATATTTTTCTCCGCTCTCACGGCAAATAGCAATTCCATCTGATTGAAAATGTAAGGTATGTCCTTGTCTGCTCATCCAACCCTTGAGTTCTCCCGGGTTTCCAACGACCAACCCAAAATCAGGAACAGAACGAGTAACAACCGCTCCCGCGCCAACAAAGGCGTATTGCCCAATCTCAATACCACATAAGATCGTAGCATTGGCGCCTATTGTAGCACCTTTTTTAACAAGTGTGGGCTTAAATTCCGCCTTCCTATTAACCGCACTACGGGGATTGAGTACATTGGTGAATACCATACTCGGACCAAGAAATACATCATCCTCACATATCACTCCGCTATACACCGAAACATTGTTCTGGATTTTTACGCGATGACCGATACGTACATTTCTTGCAACAAAGACATTCTGTCCAAGCGTACAATCATCACCTATGATGCAACCACTCATTATATGTGTAAAATGCCAAATCTTAGTCCGCTTCCCAACTTCTGCACCGGCATCGATAATGACACTTGGGTGGGTGTAATAATCATCCATTGCTATAAAAAGAATGTATCTGTGAACAAATATAATCTAATTGGCCTTCCTCCAACTCTGTATGCATGGGCAACGAAAGCACCTCCTCACATAAGCGTGTCGAAGTGTCAAGATTAGCATGTCTTACATGATTCGCATACGCTTTTTGATGGTGAGCGGGCAAGGGATAGTAAACACTGCTCGGGATACCTCTATCCTGCAGATAAGCCCTTAATCCGTCTCTGCGTCCATCTACTACTCTTATGGTATATTGGTGATATACGTGGTCAGAATAAACATTTCCTCGAGGCAGAATCAATTCTTTTAAAGCAGCGAGATGTTGATCGTAAAATGCTGCTGCATTCTTTCTTTGAGATATGTAGGTATCTAGTTGCTTCAACTGGACTGTAAGTACGGCAGCTTGTATCGCATCCAGTCGTGAGTTTACACCAATGCAATCATGGATGTATCGTTGCTGTTGACCATGATTTGCGACCATCCTCATTTTTTTCCTTAGCGCTGTATCATTGGTATTAATAGCTCCTCCATCGCCCAAACACCCAAGGTTCTTGGTAGGAAAAAACGATGTACATCCTATATGGCCTAAGGTGCCGGATCTTCGGCCATTCCATGTACTTATACTACCGATACTCTGCGCATTATCCTCGATGATCCATATTCCGTGTTTGTCTGCCAATGTCATAATACCTTGCATATCCGCCATATGGCCAAACAAATGGACAGGGATGATCGCCTTAGTTCTGTCTGTAATGGCTCTTCTGACAGCCTCCACTGAGATATTGTATGTGTCTTCATCTACATCAACAAGTACGGGCTTGAGTCCCAATAGCAATACTACTTCGATCACGGCTGCATAGGTAAACGCTGGAACGATTACTTCATCCTCAGACTCTAGCTCCAGAGCCATTATAGCGATCTGCAATGCATCCGTTCCACTGGCACAAGAGATGGTGTGCTTGCAGCGTTGATATGTACTCAACGATTGCTCAAATAAGGAAACTACCTTGCCTCCTATATATTTACACTCATCTATAACCTTGGAGATTTCCTCATCAACTTCAGATCTGATACGTTGCATTTGACCCTGCAAATCCACCATCTGTATGTTCTTCATAGTCTTCTCAATCAGATTTATATAAAACATGTAGTCCAGTTACTATTCAGCTAGGCGTCATTTTGGCCAAAAAAACACTTTCCCCGTCATATTTCCGCTATTTTTTTCGCCGTAGCGTTGCTATGCCTCAAAAAATAAGCGTCATCTGACGAAAAAACTACCTTTTTTTATCTCAAAAGCACCCTCCTGAATAGTAACGTAGTCCAACAATATGCTCTTTTTTGTACTAAAAAAAAGACCTTTGTCCCTCAATAAATTTAAAAAATGAATATAGCAGTAGTTGGAACAGGTTACGTAGGATTGGTATCGGGTACATGTTTTGCTGAGACAGGACACAATGTCTTGTGTATCGATATAGATAAAAAGAAGGTTCAAGAACTCAACAATGGTATAATACCCATCTATGAACCGGGGCTCAAAACTATTTTTGACAGATGTGTTAAAGCAGATCGGCTTTCATTTGACACTGATCTTTCCAAGGCAGTAGATCACGCAGCGGTTATATTTCTCGCCTTGCCAACACCTCCGGATGAAGACGGCTCTGCCGATCTGAAATATATACTGGGAGTAGCCGAAGAATTGTCAAAAATGATTACGAGATATACCGTAGTCGTTGACAAAAGTACCGTGCCTGTAGGTACAGCCGAAAAAGTAGAAGCAGCTCTTTCGCAGTACTTGTCTCCGGAGTTATTTGATGTGGTTTCTAATCCCGAATTTCTTAGAGAAGGGGCTGCAGTCAATGATTTTCTAAAACCGGATCGCATCGTCATAGGTGCACGAACCGAAAAAGCCAAAAATGTAATGGCAGATCTGTACAAACCCTTTGTTCGTCAAGGCAATCCCATATTCATGATGGATCAACGATCTGCCGAAATGACCAAATATGCTGCCAACTCGTATCTTGCTACCAGAATATCATTTATGAATGAGATCGCCAATCTGTGTGATTACACAGGAGCCAATGTCGATATGGTACGTCTCGGCATGGGAAGCGATGGACGTATCGGCAAGCGCTTCTTGTTTCCCGGTGTTGGATATGGTGGATCTTGTTTTCCAAAGGATGTACAAGCTTTGGCCAAAACAGCCGAAGACCACAACTACGATTTTAAGATTCTTACCGCCGTAATGGAAGTCAATGGCCGCCAAAAACTAAAAGCTTTTGGCAAACTACAAGAATTGTATGGCCCTAATCTAAAGAATAAGACCATCGGAATATGGGGTCTCGCATTCAAACCCAACACTGATGATATCAGAGAAGCTCCGGCACTATACCTCATCCAAGATTTACTCAATCAAGGGGCAAGCATTAAGTGTTATGACCCTGAAGCTATGAGCAATGTGAAAGATTATTTTGGTGATAAAATCCAATATTGTACTTCTTATACGCAGGCCGCTACCGATATAGACGCTCTCGTGATTATGACGGAATGGAGCGTGTTTAGAAATCCTGACTTTGATCACCTTAAACAGGAGATAAGAGACCAAATCATCTTTGATGGACGCAATCTGTATAGCCCACAAGAAATGAAAGAAAGAGGATTTCATTACTACAGTATCGGAAGACCGTAAACAACACTTTTTTTAATTCACACTTTCTCTCACAGTAAAAAATAAAAAGGAATATGTCCAAGCGAATACTCATTACCGGAGCTGCAGGATTTCTAGGTTCTCATCTCTGTGATCGATTTTTGAATGAAGGATATCATGTCGTCGGAATGGACAATCTTATAACCGGATCAATGGATAACATTGCACACTTGATGCCTCGGTCGGACTTTGACTTTTATCATCATGATGTCAGCAAGTTTGTACATGTTCCCGAAGCCCTCGAAGGGATCCTGCATTTCGCCAGTCCTGCGAGTCCCATTGATTACCTCAAAATGCCTATACAAACTTTGAAAGTGGGCAGCCTGGGGACACACCATTTGTTGGGTCTCGCACGTGTCAAGGGAGCCAAGTTTATGATTGCCTCAACTTCTGAAGTATATGGTGACCCTCTTGTTCATCCTCAGACCGAAGCGTACTGGGGCAATGTCAATCCGATCGGACCTCGAGGAGTATATGATGAGGCCAAAAGATTTCAAGAAGCTATGACCATGGCCTATCATACCTATCATGGTATAGATATACGCATCGTCCGGATATTTAATACTTATGGCCCTCGGATGAGGATTAATGATGGTCGTGCATTGCCGGCATTTTTCTCTCAAGCCATTCTTGGGGAAGATATTACAGTGTTTGGAGATGGAAGTCAGACACGCTCATTCTGCTATGTAGATGATCTCATCGAGGGCATCTATAGATTGTATCAGAGCAATTATACCCTTCCGGTAAATATCGGAAATCCAATAGAAATAAGTATTCAACAAGCGGCTGAAGAAATCATTCGCCTCACCAATACGGACTCAAAAATTATCTATTTAGACCTTCCTGTTGATGACCCCAAAATCAGACAACCGGACATCTCTAAAGCAAGAAACATTCTCAATTGGGACCCCAAAGTAGAAAGGGCTGAAGGATTTGAATCTACGTATCAATATTTTAAGACAGTACTACAATAAAAAAAAAGGGGGCAACTCTGTCCGAGCGCCCCTTATTCAATTTTTATGTAACCTAAGTTACTTCACTGACCGTAGAATTGCTTCTGCATACTTTACTTTTAATCGTGTGATACGACCTTCAATAGTTGCTATTTGCTTTTCCCACTTGCCAATTTCTGCTTTTAGCTTAAGCTCTGCAGATGGTCTTGCCTTAGGAGGTCTTCCTGCACGTTTTCGAGTCGCTTTTTTAGGAGCGGCCTTTTTAGCAACAGCTTTCTTGGCCGGTGCTTTTTTAGCAACAGCTTTCTTGGTTGCTGTTTTCTTAGCCGGCTTTCTTTTTGCACTGGTCTTCTTAGCTGGTGCTGGCTTTGCAGCCGCCGCTTCAGAAGCACCACTTGGTTTTGGAAGCCCTAGCTTGTTTTTCCAATTGTAATAAGTTCCTAAACTAAAGCCATACTTCTTGGCCAGTGCCGGAGGTTTAGCTCCATTGGCTACTTCCTGAAGTATCTTCTTCACTTGTGATTCTGTAATTCTTTTCTTTGCCATTTGATAATTTTAGAATTTTAATAGTGCAAAAGTAATACCAAATAATGGTTATTAACTATAATAATTGCATTAATCCGTTACTTATTGTCGCCTAATGGTCTATATATAGATTCAAATTTGAATAATAAAGAGCACTTTCAAGTATAAAAATACTTAACCAAGCTAGTAATGAATCATTCCAAACCAAAGGATGCCAGTATTACGACAACGATATTCAATAATTCATTGTTATAAAATTTGTCCCGGAAATAAGGGCTTTCTAAAGCCAATAGTGATTTCACTACGAAATCTCACTATGCTCTCAAAGCGAATTGCTGAATAATAGGCAGGCCTAAAGAAACATTTTTGGTTTTGTGAGTATTCGGAGTGGGTTCAATATTATAATATCCGGTTACAATTGATCTGTCGAGGTCTTTTAAACCCATTGTCTGACTTCTTTGAGCCATTTTACTATTTGCTGATTGGCTCTTTCGATACTTTGGGTCAATAGAGGAAGATGTGGGTTGTAGTTTTTTATCCCCTCCTCTGTAAGCAAATGATGATAGTGTAAAACCACGGGAGTTACATCTTCTTCCATAGCTAGATGACAAGGAAGATTATACGTTCTAGGTACATGATATATTGGAATATCTTCTTTAACTAATGTCATCGAAAACCCAATTTGATCAGCATGATGCAATTTATCGACTCGATCCAAAATATCTCCATGATCTAATATCCAAGTGACCCATTTTCTCCAACCCGTATGGATCGTATTCAAGTACTGTTGTGGGATAATATACAAGCCTCCATTAAAATTGCTCGCATATGTAGTCCGATCTGAAAATATATCCGATTTCATAATCTTAGGGCGTACTACAAACATAGCCTCCATATATATCTCGTCCAAAACATGTATCTCCGGATTGGGAAGATCTACAACTTTTCCGCCTACTCTACCTTCCCTCACAATTGAGTCAATAGAATTGCAAATAAATGTATCTGCATCCATTAACACAAAATAAGAAGCTTCTAGGTCAAGCAAGTTGTTCATCTGTGCAACCTTATTACAATATGCTCCATCTCCAAATCGCTCTGGACGGACGACCCTTATACCAAGTTGCTCAAATGGAGAGACATCGTAGGCAGCTCCTTCGACAAGATTCACTATAATATGGCTTGGATGTACGCCGGCATTTTCGATTAACGAATGTGCCCATATCCATCCCTGGCGATAGTGCTTGACATTTTTATCGAGTACAGTAGAATAGTATATCGATGGCCTTTTCACTATAAAGATGGTAAAGCAAGAACATCAAAAAATCCCGAATAAGTAAAACTCTCTATCTCCATTTTGACATACTTGTCCTCTGCACTATTGCGCTTATAGGTGTTTACGTAATATCTATAACCTATACTGTCAAGCAGATCCTGAATATCTTGCGGACTATCTCCTTGTCGCTTTAGTTGATCTTCCACTATTTCTAAATACAATTTTGGTCTATCGCGTTCCAAAATATGTAGTACGGAAGAAAGCACTTGATATTCCATCCCTTCAATATCCATTTTAATAAAATCAATATGATCTAAGTCCAAATCAGCTATCCATGTCGCCAAATTCAACCCGATGGTGTCCTGTTTTACTTCGCTACGGATATAGTAATTGGCACCACTATTAGAATGATCTACACCATTACCTTTTCTATATCTCCAGGATGTTCCTGCCGCAACAAAGTTATGGCAAGTGATGCGATCTTCCATATCATTGATGGAGACATTTTTACACAAAAGCTTAAACACTTCTTCCTCCGCTTCTATACAATACACCTGTCCATGAATCGCTTTCTTGGCAATCGGAATACCATAAGTGCCAATATGTGCTCCGATATCCAATACGCAGTCCTTTGGTTCTACGTGATCGAGTACCATGGCCAGTTCATTGCGGGTATGCGCTGAGTAGGTTCTCAATTGATCCGTTATTAGGTCGTCTTTAAAAGCGTGATAGATACCATACACTGTATCTACTACTTCGATCTGTCTCTGTGGCATACAAAAAAAAGGAGTTACCTGATATAAGGTAACTCCTTTTTAAATTTTCTTATTGTTCTTTTGATTACTTAATCAATAACATTCGTGTCATCATCGAATACTCCGGAGAAATTACTTGAATGATCGCAACTCCCGAAGTCTCATTTGCAAAATCATCTCTGTTTATCCTAATCTGATTCATACCCTTGGTGGCCGTATAATTTTGCTTGAAAAGCATACGCCCATCTACCGACGTAATGATGATCTCTACTCCCTCCTGCAATGGCGCATAAAATTTCAGTACTGCACTTTCACTAGATGGATTGGGGCTTATCGTGATCCCTTCATATGAATCCAAAATCTCTTTTTCCAATGTCAAGGTGCTGGTGTTTAGCTCCGAGTCATACCATTCCGGGGATAGTTGCTTTCCTATTTCTACAATGGCGTGAGGGTCTCTATAAACTAGGGTCATCAAAGGTTCTATATCATTGATCTCCTTTGCTTGATTTGAATTCCAAGAGATCAGTGTTTCTCCGGTGGTGGTGTTCATATTTCCATCGGCTATATCCAGTTGTCCGGATTTGAACTCCAGCAAATGGGCATCTGATTGAATTGAAAATTGAAGTCCATACAGCGACTGCTTTTCACTACTGTAAATATGCACCTCTGTTACGCCTTTGTTCTGATACATTTCCGCCTTTAATACCTTGGAGGAAGTACTTCGTACTGAGGATCCTATGTCAACAGTATTGTCTCCATTGACATCTCCTGTCTTGATTGCAATAAAATCAGCATGATACCTTGGAGAGGGCAGACCTTTTACTTCAACATATGAATTATACTCAAAGGGATTTTCCAACGATACATTCTCATTGACGGCGGCAAAATTCCAAACCCTATTGTTCTTAAATTCATCTTGTACACCAATCAATACTTTTCTGAGTTCTACCAAATCCATCGTTGTGATACTTCCGGATTTATTGATATCCGCAGCAATCATTTTATACGGTGAATTCAATTTTCTCAAACCCAAAATATGCCGCTGAATCTGAATCAAGTCAAGTGTTGTCAATCCATCGCGTACATTGCCGCTCTTCTCAGGTTGAATCATATAGTCCTCATTCAACTGAGCTTCTGTATAGGTAAATATTCCATTGCTTTGACTCTTCACCATGGTTTCTCTACTGCCATTCTGAACAGATACTTCAGTCTCCGCCAATCTCATCTCAAAGGCTGTCGTCACCAATCCCGTGATCATCGCACTCGAAACTGTATCTCGTGCTGGCTGGTCAATACAACAACAATTGTATATCTCTATATCACCGATATTGGTCTTAAAATCTAAAGGATTATCAATAGAATCAGTAAATGAAATATAAATATCTGTTGATGAATTGGTCTCCAACTGATTGCCTGTAGCATCAATCCCTTCTGAACCATAGATAGCACATCTCTGTCCCAACGAATCAGGAGCACCACAATTGATATTGACCCATACGGTACCATCACAACTCGCGTCAACTACACAGTTCTCCTCTTGAGCTCCATAACTCACTCCTCCGGAAGAAGAAGTTCCCAAGATATTGCCATCCGGCTGCGAGGGATCATCAGGAGCATATATTCCAACAAAAAATTGTTGTGCTTGACTCCAAGTCGTTCCATCCCATACGTATTCATGAACTTGAGCCTTGTGTGGATGCCCCCGCTCTGTCACCAACATCCTCGTGCAATCTGTAGAAAAAGCAATATCAGTTATCTTAGCTTGTCGTCCGTATGTGACCGTCAATTCCAATTGCTCCGATCCAATGAAGTTGCCATCGCCACCGATTAGAACACTATATATCTGCTTATCTCTGTTGATAGAATCCGGGTCTGTACTTGCCCTTGAGAAAAATACTTTTTTGTTGACACCACAACCCATCACTTGAATCGCCCAAATCCGATCTTCTACGCGAACCATTCCCGTTGAAGCATGCGTTGCATACTGCGCAAAGGGATCAAACACAAAATCAATGACTCCCGTATTCGCATTGATGCTGTATATCTTTCCATCTTCCAGATTGGTTGCATACAAGTGATTGGATCGAGTATCATAGGCAATGTTGCCTATGCCGTTTCCAATAGGATCACGATTTTCAATACTCGTGATGGCACACTCTACATCATTGCCACTATTGGGGATCCGCGTGCCTCCTATCGCCTGTACCGCTGTTAAGTAGGAAGTCGAAGTAGTCACGAGATTCTGTACGGATTGATCGTCAAAAGAAGTCTTATAAATACCCGCAGACCCCGCAGGTCCTGGACAAGTCGGTGGAGTCAATCCTCGCAAAAATGCAGGATCAATTTCTTCTGCATACTGCTTAAAATCTAGAGCATAGATGTCAGTTGCCGCAAAGAAAATCGAGCCATCATTTGGATTGAGTGCCATACCAAACACCTGACCTATTGAAGACAATGTCCAAGTATTGGGTCGCACAAAACTCACGGGATCAATGTTGGGATCACTGGGGATCGTCCAATTGTCTCCTCTCGGTGCCTGAGAATTCTTCCTTGTATCGATTATAGAGGCTACATAATCGTTGTCAATAAATGCCGAACAAGTAACGACTGCATACCCGCACCAAGGACTCACATCAATAGGGCATTCTCCCGGGCATACCCCAGTGTTGTCGTTAATACTCAGCGTTACGTCACAACTTATCGTGCTACACCCATCTGATATATAAATTGTGACAAATTGCTCATTGCCATCCTCACTGATGAAGATCTTGTTTAGTACAGTGTCCGTAGGATGAAAGGATATAAAAAAACTATCCAATGGTAAACTGCCATCATTAATCTTACTCAAAAAATCACTCGCCCATACTTCGACCATACAAGCATCGGGCATAAAAGAAGTATTCAGATCTAGACACAGAGGTGTCAAGATGGGACAGTCTTGTGCTTTAGCATCCCTCGTCCATATCATCGCCATGGCAACAATCAATAAAGTGTAAAGTGTAGTTCTCATCTTCTGATAATTATTTAAATCGGTATGGTTCGGCTTCTATTGCCGTTTTTAACTTCGGTTAACAGATATCTCAGGTCGTTGACTTGCGGGATGAAGACATTCGTTTGGCAAATATATTACGAATATTTGTAATATGTAATACGTTGATACTGAATTTAACACATTTTTTTTTTTAAATTCTTGTTCAAGTGTTAATTTCTAATGAAATTTTCTACTTACTTCTAAGCGTTGTAAAGTGTATGAAGTACTTCAGATATATCCTTCTTGCAATGGTAGCTGTCCTTGCCATCATCGGCCTGTTGTCAGTATCCCAAGTATGGCAACGCTGGATGCAACCCAAGACCGAAGTCTCTGCCACTGTCCTGCTCGAAAGAATAGAGAAAGTCGTCAAACTCACCACTGTTGAGGGCAACTTCTCGGAGATCTACAACTATAAGAACCATGTAGTGGCCGATATTTGGCCGCTCCGCAAAAAAGCGCTGGTACGTATCACCGCCACAGTTGCGGTAGGTTATGATTTTGAAAGCATTGAGATTGACATAGACCAAGACAATCGCATGATTACCCTTAGCAACTTTCCCCCTCCTCAGATTCTCAGCATTCAACACGACATCGACTACTACAATTTTGAGAATGGCCTGTTTAATATGATTAACAACAAGGACATCACCGACATGGGTATAGAAGCCAAATCTTTTATTGAACAAAAAGCCCGAGAGAGTGACTTGTTTGATCGCGCTGAAAGTCAAAGGGTAGAATTGTTGGATATGATGGGCATGGCTATGGATGCCTCAGGGTGGACATTAAAATACGATAAAGCAGCTCATAAAGATTAACTCCTCCATCTCTTCCTAGCTCGCCAAGATTGTCGTCACGCAGCCAAATGAATTAAGATATCGTTAAAAAGTTAGCCTTTTACTACTATCTCCGCTGAGAAATCGCTACATTTAGACATGGATATAGCCATCCACTTACAGAGAGAGCAAGATTACCTTGTAGCCTGTATGCGTCAGGAACGTTGGGCTCAGGAGCTGTTGTACAAGGATTACTACAACACGATGATGCCTTTGTGTCAACGTTATGCTACCAATAAGGAGGATGCTTTAGATATCATGCACGAAGGTTTTATCAAAGTCTTTAAGCACATCGGAAAGTACCAATTGGGGACTTCTCTAAATGCTTGGATCAAACGAATCATGGTCAATACAGCTATTGACTTTTATCGCAAGAGAGTGCGCCGACGGACAGAAGATCTGGATACTGCCTTTGGAATTAAAAGTCCGGAACCCAATGCGATCAATTTCTTAGCCGCAGAAGAAATTATAGAATGCCTGCATCAATTGTCCCCTTCTTATCGTTCTATCTTTAACCTCTATGTGATCGAAGGCTACTCTCATAAGGAGATTGCCGCTAAGATGAATATCTCGGAGAGTACGTCGAGATCTAATTTGGTGAAGGCTAGAGCCAAACTTAGAGCCTTGTTATTGTCAAATTATGCGGAGTATGAACGACGATAGATTTGATCAAGAATTGCGCAGACTCTTCGATAATTTCGAAGAACAATACGATCCGTTGTCTTGGGAACAACTCAACAGTCGTATAGAAAAAAGCGATATGTCTGTTTCTGAGGCTGATAATGAAGCTTTTGACCGGATGATCCGCAAAAAACTCTCTGATCATACTGTTGCTCAAGAAGAAGAAAGTTGGCAACGCATGGATGAAGCCTTGACTAGAAGTCAAGAACGACGCGAAAAAATCATAGTCAGCAAAGTCATTGAGGCGGCCATATTGCTCCTCCTTGTCCTCACCTTTACTAAGTACAAATCCCTGACCACACCATCTATGGAGATGGACGCACATTTTTTTGCTGAAGTTCAATCCTCACAAAAGGATTCTGAAGCAATATTGGCGGTCTCACATCTGAACATAGAGGATCATCGCAACGCAATAATACCGATACAACCAACGGACAACGCCAATAAATGGTCTGTTACTTTTCCCGTAATCAGACCACACTCGATATCCATACCCTTAACCCCATTGCCTATGGAGCCTCTATTGGCTTTGAATGAACTGGATATCCCCGCCATTGCAACCTTGCCGATACAGAACCTCGTAGCGCTCCCAACTCTTCTTGAGCCTCCTGTCTCCGAAGTGTCATACAGTTCTGCAATCCAATCCAATCCTTCAGATGGTTGGTCTGTCGGAATCGCATCCTCTGTCGATGCCAATTTTATTGACTCCAAATTTGACGTAAAATATCTTCAATCACAGATTAGATCAGGACTAACGGGTTATTCTGGAGGATTGAGCGTAAACTATCGCAAGGGAATGATCGAAGTCGAGTCTGGTTTTAGATATAGCGAAAAGAAATATGTCCCCGGAAAATATACCAACTATACCAAAGCCGGAGCCAATTCTTATCTCAGATCTCAGCTCAGTGATGTGCGCTTTCAACAAGTACAGATACCCCTGTGGTTGAAAGTCTATGCTGCACCTCAAAAAAGATTTAGCTTCTATGCCCTCAGCGGAGTCGCCGCCAATATCCTGATCAATACAGATTTTACATTGAAAAAAACAATTCAAAGCAACGCTCGACCTTCCTCGCTACCACATGTCAAAGCCCTTGATCTACTCAATCCGCCTAAGGGGTTTACAGAAGGAGGGCGCCTTCAGGACAATCTATATTTGACAGCTATGATGGGAATCGGAATACAGTATTCCTTGCCCAATGGTGTAAGTGGTTATCTCCAACCCCAATATCAACATACCATCTCTAGAGGTATTAATGAGGTAGCTGCTGAAATCAATACGCTTGGGTTGGAAATAGGCTTGAAATATCGCCTTTGAGTATATTGTCCCTCAGACGCTAATTAAAAACTCTTGCGTCATCCGCAATTTCTATTCATTTAACAACTACCTTAACCCATTCAATGAGGTCATCCCAAAGATTTTTTCTCATGATATACTGATCTAAACCATCGACTATGAACAAACAAGTCATCCTCAATCAACGTCCTCGGGGAAAAGCCGATCAACAGACTTGGCGCATCGAAACCAATCCTATACCTAGTCCTGAAGCGGGTCAATTCTTGATCAAAGTCCAATATGTTTCACTGGATCCAGCTATGCGTGGTTGGCTCAATGATGCGCGATCTTATATCCCTCCCGTGCAGATCAATGATGTCATGCGCAGTGGTGGAGTAGGGGAAGTCATAGCTTCACAACATCCGGATTATCGAGTAGGAGATCATGTCGTCGGTATGACCGGAGTACAACAATACTGCGTGACAGACGGAACGGGATATGTCAAGGTTGATCCCGCACTGATGCCTTTGCCCAAATATTTGGGAGTACTCGGCATGCCGGGATATACTGCATACTTTGGATTGATCAAAGTAGGTCAACCCAAAGCAGGTGAAACAGTGCTCGTTTCAGGAGCTGCAGGAGCCGTGGGTAGTGTGGTAGGACAAATCGCCAAGATCAAAGGTTGTCGTGCTGTCGGTATCGCGGGTGGCTCCGAAAAATGCCAATATGTCGTAGAAGAATTGGGCTTTGATGCTTGCATCGATTACAAATCCGAAAATCTCTATTCAGCTATACGCAAACAATGCCCTGATGGTATTGATATTTACTTTGATAATGTCGGAGGTGAAATACTGGATACCGCACTCACTCAAATCAATCGCGGAGCCCGTATTCCCATCTGTGGAGCCATCTCTCAATACAACAATACAACACCCCCTAAAGGCCCTTCCAATTACCTATCTCTACTCATCAATAGCGCTCGTATGGAAGGATTTGTCGTTTTTCACTTTCAAAAGGATTATCCCGAAGCTGCTCAGGCACTCGGTCAATGGGTCTCAGAAGGCAAAATAAAGTCTCAAGAACATATCGAATCCGGCATTGAAAATTTCTTAACCACTTATGAAAAATTGTTTACAGGACAAAAACGAGGCAAACTTATACTAAAGGTTTCTGAGTAGATATCCGCACCTTTGTACGCTCATTGGCAACTATATCATATTTATTAAGAAGTCATGCAAGCAAAAAAGCGTATCGTACTAAAAGTCGGAACGGCTACCCTGACACAGAATAGCCCACATATTTCAAAAAACAAAATAGAAGATATTGCTCAACAAATTTGCGATCTGAAAGAGCAATATGAAATCATCCTCGTGAGCAGTGGTGCCATCGCCGCAGCTCATCAGTTCTTCAATAATAAACAAGAAGGTAAGATGGAAGTCAAACAGGCTCTTGCTGCCATCGGACAATTGCATCTCATGCGACTCTACTATGAAGTCTGCAAGAATCACAACGTTCATATCGCACAATGTCTGCTTACATATCACGACTTCAATGACCCTCAGGCACAAAAGAATATTCGCAATACGATCGAAACATTGCTCAGATTTGGCTATACCCCGATTATCAATGAAAATGATACCGTGGCAACGGATGAAATAAAATTTGGTGACAACGACAAACTCGCTGCACTCACTGCAATCCTATCCGATGCCACTCTGCTCGTCTTAGCGACAGATACAGATGGCGTCTATAACAAGGATCCTAAGATCTATAGCGATGCACAACCCGTGGCTGATATTCAGAATCTCATCCCCTATATCCAACAGTGTCAACCCACCAAGTCTTCCCAAGGATCGGGTGGTATGAAATCCAAACTTGAGGCCGCATTGATCGTACAGAAAAAAGGAATACCGACATGGATTGTCAATGGCAGTCATCCGGGGTTCTTGTCCAATGCCCTTGGACAAAAAATCCCTTATACGATCATTTCCACCTAGACTTTGTCCTCTTTTACCTTGTCCGTTCAAAAGTCATTATGGCCAAATCGCGCTTCTGCAGTACGTAGGGGTCAATGCATCGGGTGAGGGGCAACATCATCCGTTGACATGACACACTTATAGCTGTGGATGGTGATCCTTCATTGCGCCATGGATTGTTGAGTAGCTTCCTAATGATTCCACTCACAAGATAACTCACCTGAATATCTAGATACTCGATACTATACAACTCAAATCCCTGCGCTTGCATCTGCTCGCGGTAAAAAGAGAGCGGTCGTCCCATGTTTTTTGCATCTCCTCTAAAGGTGGATTCGATGCGCTCACATAGGTAAACTCTATCCCGAGACACTCGACAGATCTCCGATATCAGCCCTTCAACCATGCCCGAGGTCGTAACATGTTGCAATACCGTAACTGTATAAACTATATCCTTGCTCTGATTTGAAAAAGGCAAGTGCATACCATCTATTTGATCTAGTGATACCGTATCGGGAAGCCTCGAGCGTGCCAACTCGATCATCTGTTGTGATATATCAACACCTGCCAGGGTTTTGGGAGATTTAGAAAGAAGCGCCATCAGATTGCCTCCGGGGCCGGAACCTACTTCCAAAACATCCTTGCCGTCAAATGAAAAAGATAAAAATATTTCTAAAAATCGCCGTCTTTTATACCGATAATAGGGATCATTGTCTCCGGCTACAGACTGATCTAAACCCCTGGATTGTATCCTTTGCGATACCTCAGACCAATATTCTTCTTCTATATAACTACTGCCGGGACACATAAGACCTATACTTTGAAAGACAATAAAAAATCCTTAATTGCCGCATCGAAGATAGATCCCTCTTCCATCAAAAACGTCACTCTCGCCGGCAATATATAAATCGGCAATCGCTCGGCAACAATGTACTCTCTATGCAGTATCAACCGTGTTGCGTCTTTCTCTGTTGTTAATATCGCTTTGCGTTTGTCTGTGATCTGTTCATATTTTAACTTCAATAAAGACATTTCATGGGGACTAAAATAATGATGATCCTCGAAGCTCATGGGATGTACGCTTTCTACTTGACTCAACACGTATTCCATCATATAATCCGTCTGTGCAATCGCAGATATCAACACCACCTCTTCAAAATCTGAGAGCGCTCTCGGGCTTCCTCCCAATATCGGATATGGATGACCATAACTGTACTTCGAAAAAAACAATTGCTGTCCTGATGCCAATCCCAACTGCGCTCTAAATGCGATGGCCTCCTCTTTGGTTATCTTGTCAGGGCATTTGGTGACAACTACGATATCCGCTCGATCTGCTGCCGATCGCCATTCTCTCAATCTCCCCGAAGGCAACAATATATCATGACTATATGGACGTTGATACTCTGTCAGTAGTATATTGATCCCCGGAATCACTGATCTGTGCTGATAACTGTCATCCAATAGAATCACCTGAATATCAGGTCTGCGGCTCAACAACATCGGAATACCAATTGACCTGCTCTCACTGACTCCCACTACCACTTGACGATACTTGAGAAAGTACTGCAAGGGTTCATCCCCGACCGTTAGAGAAGTATCTCTTTGGTTTAATATCCTAAATCCCTTTGTTTGTCGTTTGTACCCACGGCTGAGGGTCGCTACTTGTAGAAAAGGTGATAGCAATCGGATCAAATACTCCACATGTGGTGTCTTGCCCACACCGCCGATCGATAAATTTCCGACACCTATCACCGGTATGTTGAATTTGGCGGATTTTAGTATCTCCCAACGATACAGTCCATTGCGCACCGTTATACCCAAACCATACAAGATAGTCAACGGCAGTAGCAATATCCGAATGAGTTGCTCTCGAATCATAAAGTTTTTTCTACCCCCGGGACAATATTTGATGTCCTATGGGACATTCAAGACAACGTTGTTGATCACATTTAGTTTTCTTTAGTTGCAAAAGTCCCTGGGACTCTGCTGCATTCTCTGCCTCGTAGCCCAATTGTCGCCACCGAGCAATGATGCTGTTCTTCTCAGATCCAATACCTTCAAGTATGGACAAGGCTTTATCCTTCATGGCTCTTTGATCTTTGCGTATTCCGATCAACCACAGCAAGGGTGCGACAACATTGATCAATATAATATCCCGCTTAGCACGACCCAATGATTTAGCCCTCGGTGTAGATGGCGTCCCCCATGTATATTGGTACTTCCAATATCCCTCCGCCTTAACGTCCAATGCTTTTAGTATCCCTACTTTACTTCCAGACAAAAGCACATCATCCAGTCTCGATACACGATGCAGTATCTGTGCCAACTGGGCAATCCGGATAGTAGGAAATGCCGCCGGTCGCAACCGGAGGTACTTCCATTGTGTCGATGGCATGGGTCTAAGTGAAAATTTTCTGCTCAATATCTTGTACTCTCTCCGGAGTGAAACTCTGTATTCATCCTCTCCCGGCTCTTCCAACATCCCCGCTTGACCAAACAGCAGAGCCTCCACCTGAAACAAATCATCCCTATGACGCTGAATGATCTTATACGGCAAAGATGTAACCAACTGTCGCATCGCATCACCGTTGACACTCAATCCCAATCCCCATGCCAATTGCCGATATATCAACATGGACAAGTCTCCTTCCAACTCGTCCAACTCTTGCTTCAGTACAAGTGCTTTCTCCTCCATCCTCTCTGCCATCATCCGTTGTATTGTACTGGTCTTGACGATTTTGCTGACCGTATCAATATGTGCTTGGCATGGGATCCAAGTACGGTTGTTGATCAATCCTTCGTATCGTTTGACGAGGGCGGGATCAATTCTGTTGTCAAGTGTCAAGCATGGCAACAACGTCCCGTCTTGCAACTTAATACGCTCATCTTCTAAAAAAACGACATGCAATATGACGTTGTTATAACGAGCATCTGCTCCATGTTTATGCCTCCTCCAATCCGATGATCTGAGATGCATCTCAATATGTCCTGCCCAAATGGTATCTCCAATTTTTATCTTGCCATTTAGAAAGTCCGGTCCTGCATTACGATTATAAATTCCAAATGATTGTATCTCAATCGACTTGCCATCTGTCGTCCGCAAATCACTCATATCAAAACAGTGTACCTGCCAGATATAGTGCAATAATTCTTCTTTAATTCTGAGTTTCAAGTTGTCAGTTGCTTCTGACTTACAATATAACTCCTTTTGAAGAAAAAATGGATTTTTCTCTTACCTTCTCTATCGCCTTTCTATATACTCGTTCATACTGAGGGGCTATTTTGTTTACATCAAAATCTCGAGCCCTGATTGCGGCATTCTTTTTAAATCTCTTGAATACATTGGGGTCTTCCAATATACGCTTGGCATTGCGCGCCATTGAATCAATATCGCCTACGTCGCTAAGATATCCAGTTACACCATCCATATTGACTTCCGGTATGCCACCGATATTGGTGCTTATTACAGGTACTTCCAAAGCCATTGCTTCCAATGCAACCAATCCAAAGCTCTCATTGGAGGATGGCAACAAAAACAAATCTGAAATACTTAGTAGCTCTTCAATAG
>JAJRXG010000095.1 GCA_024276375.1 Bacteroidota bacterium
CTGATAAAAGAAGGCGCCCATAGTGTTCGAGCGTTGTGTACACATCCCGTGCTTTCGGGGCCTGCCTATGAGCGTATTGAAGCATCTATTCTCAAGGAGGTGATGATCACCGATACGATTCCACTCAAAGAAGGAAAGCCCACTTCCAAATTGAAGGTGTTGTCTTGTGGTAAGTTGTTCGCCAGAGCCATTCGAAATACACATGAGTACAGAAGTATCGCTGCTTTGTTTGTACAATAATTGCTAAATTTAGGGGCAACATATATTTCGTTATTTTGAGAAGTCATTTAAGAATATCTTACCGACTTCAGAACATAGATCAACTATCACGTCATGAGAATCTTCTTATTTTTATTAGTGGGTGTTATAATCGGTGCACAAGCACAAGATCAAAATCGAGCGATCGAATTTCCCAATACCAAAGATTACCTTACGCTCAAATGCGACTTTCATATTCATACCGTTTTTTCGGATGGAAGTGTATGGCCCAATATACGCGTAGATGAGGCGGTGAGAGATGGGCTAGATGCCATCGCGTTGACGGAGCATATTGAGTATCAGCCACATCAGGACGATTTGCCTCATCCCGATCGCAATAGATCGTACGAGATTGCCCTAGAACAAGCCAAGCCGTATGATCTTTTGATTATTCATGCTTCGGAGATCACCAAAGATATGCCACCGGGTCATGCCAATGCATTGTTTATCCAAGATGCCAATAAGCTCATTGTAGAGGATCCCTATGAAGCATATAAGGCGGCGCGGGCACAGGGAGCATTTATTTTTTGGAATCATCCCAATTGGGTCAACCAACAAGACAACGGCATTCCGGTGTTTTCGGATTTGCATGAAAAATTATTGCGTGAGGATTTGTTGCATGGCATCGAAGTAGTCAATGATATCACGTACTCGGAGTATGCTCTAAAACTTGCAGAAGACAAGGGGCTTACCGTTATCGGAACATCCGATATACATGGGCTGATAGATTGGCAGTTCAAGATACCGGAAGGAGGGCATAGACCGATCAATCTTGTATTTGCAAAGGATCGATCTGTAAGTTCTATCAAGGAAGCCTTGTTTGCGGGTCGGACGGTAGCATGGTATAACAATATACTAGTAGGCAAGGAAGAACACATGAAGCCATTGTTGGAATCTATCCTTACGGTATCATCCAATGGTATGATGGGGCCGAGTTCGATACTTGAGGTTGATCTGACCAATCATTCTGACGCACGATTGATTTTAAAGAATGTGAGTGGTTATGATTTTTATAAGGATGCCGATATCATCGAGATATTGCCACACAGTACGAAACGCATAGAAGTTTTAACAGAGCGGGTCGTCGAGGAAGGGGTGAGTTTGTCATTTGATGTACTCAATGCAGTTATAGGTTATAAAAAGACGGCACATGTACACTACACCTTGGACAAGTAGCGACCAATTGGATGATATAAAGGATTACTTGGCGCTCAATATTCACCATACAATACAATATTTTTGTCAAGTGATAGACTGACTTCTAAAGTATATTTTGCCTCTGATTTTCATTTGGGAGCCGGAGGCAAGGAGGCCTCAAGATCACGTGAAAAGGTCATTGTTGCGTGGTTAGAAAGTATATCTGCTGATGCGCGAACGCTGTATTTGGTCGGGGATGTATTTGATTATTGGTTTGAATACCAATGGAGTATTCCCAAAGGGTATGTCCGTCTTTTGGGAATGCTGGCACGAATGATTGATGCCGGAATAGCGGTGCATTTTCTCAAAGGCAATCACGATATGTGGGTGTATGACTACTTTACAGATGAGATTGGTATGCAAGTACATGAAGAAGAAGTGCTTGCGACTATGGGAGGTAAGCGTTTTTATATTGCACATGGAGATGGTCTGGGTGAGGGTGAGAGAAATTATAAGATAGTCCGATCTGTATTGCGTAATTCCGGTATGCAAAAATTGTATTCGAGATTGCATCCCAGTTGGGGATTGCGACTCATGAAGGTGATGAGTGCCCGGAGTCGTTCGAGGCATGGAGCACCCAAATCAAGCGTACATGATTTGCCTATCGCATATGCCAATCAATATTTGAAAAACCATGAAGTGGATTATTTCATCATGGGACACCGACATGAGCCTATGGATTATCTTCTAGCCAATGGAAGGTCGAGATATCTCAATCTTGGCGATTGGTTGACGCATTGTACTTATGCCGTTTGGGATGGGACAGATGTGAGGTTGACTCAATTTAAGTCCCAGACTTGAATAGCTGATCGTGAGAGCTTACGGTCATTGATAGAGAATCGCGATGTTGCATATCGGCCAGGGTGTACTCGTCCGCGAAGTATCATACGCATAGGTATATGAAGTCCATTAAAATAATTATAATTATATTGAGCTGTAACACACATAGTGATGATGATAGATAGATTTAAAATTGGGGTAGTTTTATTACTACTCGTGTTCTCACTTCATTGTATGGGACAGATTACTTTTGATACCGGATACTTTGTCGATAATAGTGGCAAGAAGACGATCTGCTTGATTAGAAATGTTGATGGCATGCTTACTCCCACGAAGATTGATTATAAAATGCCGGGATGGGATGAGATAAAGCAGCTTACCATGAATGATATACAAGAGTTTGGCATTATAAATTATTCTACCTATAAGAGATTTGTGGTGGATATCGACAGATCGAGCGAATTGGTCAAGAAATTGAGTGGCACACGCAGTGCAGAATTTGAAAAGGATACCATTTTTTTAAAAGCTTTGGTTGAAGGGTCGGCTTCGGTATATGAGTATGGGGAGATTGGATTGCAGCGATATTTCTACATTGTTGATGATCAACCGATCAAGCAATTGGTATATAAATTGTATAAATCCAAGTACAACAAAGTGGGTGTTAATGAAAGTTACAAACAACAATTAAAAGTCGATTTGGAATGCGAGGATATTAAATTGAAAAAAATAGAAAAGTTGAAGTATGGAAGGAGAGATTTTATTAAATTGTTCTCCAAGTACAATAGGTGTAGAGGTACAGATTATCGAGTATGGGATAAGCGTGAGGAAAGGGATCTGTTGAATGTGATGGTGAGTGTGGGCCCCAGTATTTCTTCGCTCTCGACGCGCAATGAATTGTCTCTTAGCAGGAGTGTTGAAGTTGAGGATAAAGTCACTCTTGTCATTGGTGCGACGGCAGAATTTATATCTTATTTTAATAGAAACAAATGGTCATTAGTACTTCAACCGTCTTTTCATTATTTCTCATTTGAAAAGACCATTAATTTGGATAATATCGCAGGACAACCTGTTGTCGTCAACGGAGATTACAAGACCATAGACTGGGCGCTTGGGATACGCCATTCTTTGTATTTTGAAGACGAGTCCAGGCTTTTTTTAAACGCCTCATATGTACCGACCTTTAATTTTAATTCGGAAATACAATATACCAGAATTGATGGATTGCCTACAAAGACTTTGGAAGTCAATGCAGGTAGTAGTTGGGCTTTTGGGATTGGGTACAATAGAAATAGGGCATTTGTGGAATTGAGCTACCGGACACCCAGGGAATTGTTGGTAAACTATGTATTTTGGAAGAGTACGTACAAGTCTCTGACACTTGTTCTGAGTTACAATATTTTATAATTCCATGTTGGTGCTGTGCTTATCTGTAATTGCAATTACTCTGTTTTATGTGCCCTTGGCGGCGTACAAGTATAGATGTTATAGAAAATGCCGGTCATGACAGATCAACAAAGTGAAAAGCATAGGAACATTTTGAGCGACAATATACGTTAGAGATACGCTTAAGAGAAGATCTTCATAAAAACAAATCCATGGCAGCAATACACCCTATCTTTGAAAGAATATCAATGCAATTGGCCGCAGCGGGTTTTGATTTTGAGCGAACCGACTTTAGCCGTCCTTGGGGTGGTTTTTTTGTAATAGAAGAATCACAGGCGGAGGTGTTTGCTAGGATTTATTTCCCCAATGAGGATATAGTATCGCTGGTCGGAGGGTATAAGGTGAGCCCTAAGATATTGGTAGTCCTTCCGGCAAAAAGACTGTCGTGGCAGTATCATCACCGCAGATCTGAGGTGTGGCGTGTAGTAGAAGGAAAAGTGGGCGTGGTACGGAGTCTTACGGATGATCAGGGTGATGTACTACAACTCAATCAAGGAGACAAAGTGGTATTGGCTAAAGGAGAACGTCATCGCTTAGTTGGGTTGGAGGAGATCGGTATCGTTGCTGAGATATGGCAACATACAGATGCCGAGCACCCGTCAGATGAGGAGGATATCGTTAGATTGCAGGATGATTTTGGGCGGTGATTTAATTGTATTGACAAAGGAAAGAGTATGTATTACGCACTATTTTATGAGTTATGTGATGACTATATGGAGAGGCGTCAAGCGGTGCGTTCATTGCACTTTGAACACCTTACTCCCTACCACGAGCGAGGTCAATTGCTGATGGCTGGAGCATTTGACCAGGCATCTGATGGTGCGATGCTCTTGTTTAAAGATGTTGATAGAGCGTTCATTGAACGCTTTGCCCAAGGGGATCCGTATGTCGCGGCAGGAGTTGTCACCGGGTGGAAGATCGCCAAGTGGAATGTCGCCGTAGGTCAATAGATAGTTGATATTCATAGAGATAGGGTTGTAGTACCGGAGAACGAGATAGCTGCTTTGTGTAGAGAAACTCGGTATATCTACGGATAGGTTTGACCTATTGAGAACAAGCAACAGAACGATACATGCCGCACATAAATGAGCAAAAGCGCGACAACAGGACGTGCAGCAAAGGTTAAATCAAAATGGCCTTACCACATTCGATCAATATCCGATACATGGCAGTTCATGATTTGTTACTATTTTGCTAGGAAATAAAGGATGAAATAAGCAAATGAAGATTATAGACCTATCCAAAACCATCCAATACAATCAAGGAGACCCGTTCTTCATGAAGGTAAAGATCAAACACAAGCCCCATCGCAAAGCGAAATGGTTGATCCGTTATCTGGGTTTGCCCTTCAAGCTGTTTCCCAAGGGATTTGTGGGATGGGCAGATGATAACATTCAGCAGATGGGAGTACATAGCACGACACATCTTGATGCTCCATGGCACTATGCACCTACTTGTGAAGGTCAACCAGCTAAAACGATAGATCAAGTACCCTTGGATTGGTGCTATGGTGATGGACTCGTCATTGACATGAAACACAAGCAGGATTTTGATCCCATTACGGTAGCAGACATCCAAGGATTTTTAAAAAAAGAGCAATTGGAAATTAGAAAAAATATGATCGTCTTAATTAAGACGGGACGAGACCAATACATGGGTACTAAGACATTTTTTGAAAAGGGAACAGGGATGAGTGCTGCGGCTACATCATGGTTGATAGATCAAGGTGTTAAGGTGATGGGAATCGATCAATGGGGATGGGATCTGCCATTGCCATATATGATCAAGAAGGCAAAAGAAAGTGGGGATGCAGCCTTGTTCTGGGAAGCACATCTGGTCGGAAAGGATAAGGAGTATTGCCATATGGAACAATTGACCAACCTCGATGCCCTCCCATATCAAGGATTTAAAGTGGCAGCGTTTCCATTAAAAATCAAAGGTGCTTCTGCTGGTCCTGCCAGAGTGGTGGCATTGTTGGAAGAATAGCGTGTGAGACAAGATATAGATAACCGCGTAGAGGGGAGAATGTTTATAATTATAAAACCCTGCGCCTTTTAAAAGTATAAACATATGCAATCAAGAAGAAATTTTGTAAAGTGGACGGCAGCTGGACTGCCATTGTTGGGATTTGTAAGAGGGGCAATGGGACGAGAGATCAAAAAAGGCAAGAAGCCTATCGTCGTATCTACTTGGGACGGTCGCTCTGTCAACAATGCGGCATGGGAGACAATGCGTAGTCCTGATATGACCGCCTTGGATGCCGTCGAAGCAGCAGCGCGATCTATCGAAGCTACGATCAATTGTTGTGTAGGGTTGGGGGGCAATCCCGATAGAGATGGTATTGTGACGTTGGATGCCTGCATCATGGATCATCAATTCAATTGTGGGTCAGTAGCGGGTCTAGAGCGCATCAAGCACCCCATATCTGTAGCCCGAAAGGTAATGGAGGATTCGCCACATGTGATGTTTGTAGGAGCAGGTGCACAACAATTTGCATTGGAGCAAGGATTTCAATTAGAATCTCCCCAATTGTCCGAGACGGCCAATAAGACCTATCAAGAATGGCTTAAAACTTCAGAATATAAACCCATCATCAATATTGAGCAGACGCAATCGCGCAGTGGTAAAGGAGGTCCAGCAGCTCCGAGCTTCTTACCCGATGGATCGTTCAATCACGATACAATGGGTACCATCGCACTTGATAGTGAAGGTCGTCTATCTGGAGCATGTACGACCAGTGGTATGGGATTCAAAATGCGTGGTAGAGTAGGAGATTCACCCATCATAGGTTCAGGGCTGTATATAGATAATGAAGTGGGAGCAGCTGTTGCTACAGGGCAAGGGGAAGAAGTGATCAGAGTCAGTGGCACACATATGATTATCGAATTCATGCGTCAAGGTAAGTCTCCAATGAAAGCTTGCAAAAAGGCCATCGAACGTATATATAAGATCAACCCATCCAAAGCGCGCAAATTCCAAGTTGGTTTCATAGCCATCGACTCGTGTGGTGTGTATGGCGCTTACTCTCTTCAACCGGGCTTCTCCTACGCCCTGAAGTATGAAGATGGAGCAGGTGTCTTGAAAGAAGCAGAAAGCTTATTGAAGTAGGAAGAGGGAAGGGTTACATTATTGTCGGATGTCCTTCTTGAGAAAAGTATGACGTGAGGGAGTAATTGGACTTGTGGTACAATAAGATGTAAATTTGAAACGCCACAATGCTCTCAATAATTGGGATCCTTCAGGCGAAGGTCTGTGACGGATTGCCGGCGTTCGTACCGCGGAGTCCTACTTTGGTTAAGATGATCATAACTTCTGAATTCGCTTGAAAAAAGAAGAATGTGTCTATCTTTACCGGTGATGAATATTGATTTATCTAAATATTGGATGCAAATAGCGTTTTTTATCGTACTGTTTTTTTGGTGCAATTGGGGATAGTTATGGATTAGGAGAACTACCGACGAGAATAGAGACTGAAGAAAGGAATGTAAAATGGACTGTAACCGATTGTGATATATTAGAGATATTAATCGTTGAAGCCAAGCCCATCTCGCCAAGTAGCTCAGGGGGTGTGCAATTGAATGGACAAGGGCCAATCAGAAATGATGGAACTTTCCTTCCTGCTCAAATGACAGATGAGTGGATACTGGATGTGCTCGCGAGGATGGCAGATTCACCTGATCCTGATATTAGAAGATTGGGGGAGGTGATTAGAGATGTTTTTCAAAATAATCCTGAGAAATTAACAAAGTTAGTAGCTGCGTTGGATAGGAGGTCTGGATCAAGTGGCATACTAAATATAATGAAGATAGGTGGTTAAAATGGACGTGAAGTAGCTTTAAGTGGTGCGGTCAATAAGTATGTCCTAATAATTAGTTTTACTTGATCCATACGTTTTATTTTTCCCATGTTATAGTCATTGATGAGCCACGAACATGGGAATTTTATCGTATGTATCCACAAATCATAGGGGGGTCAAACCTCCGGAACGACGGGGTCAGACCAAATCGGATTGGGGGGGTCAGAGCGATCGGAATATGCAG
>JAJRXG010000096.1 GCA_024276375.1 Bacteroidota bacterium
CTCGTCTTGGAGGGCAAGCCCTATGCTACTGGAGAGTGATTCAAATGTCACCTTGTTGAGAACAAATTGTGCTTCAACGATGCATTTTTTGTCTTGATCGTAGAGGACTTTGGTATCAGCTCTTTTGCCGCGCAGCAGATTAAGCGCACCGAGGAGAATAGACTTTCCGGCGCCGGTCTCTCCTGTGATTACATTAAATCCATCTGCAAAAATCATGGTGACTTCATCAATGATGGCATAGTTCTGTACATAGAGTGTTTTCAGCATATGTTCATCGTTCTATAGTAGTCCGTGAGCGCAAGATATTTCACTTATATGATACTTGGACGTTTGATCATTAATTTTAGTGCATGAACCAAGCCTTCTTCACTGGCCACGTGTGCTTTTTCGCTATTGATATTGTAAGCGTTCAAGGCTTTTTGTGTTGTACTTCCTATGGCGAGGTATCGATCAGCACTGCCGCCCATAACAACAAATGTGCGCACATTCATTGGGCTGGTCAGTATGGCTATGTCGTAATGACTCAACGATTGATCTGTCCTAGGTTGACTGTCATAGACGGTGATTTCGCATATATTTTTATCATCCGCCAATTCTTGTTGAACACTGCGCAGAGATTTGCTTCCACAGACAAAGCACATCGTTTCTGTCCGGATAATCTCATTGATTTCTGTGGCGACAATCGCAGCATTTGACGATCCTGTATAGGATACATCCAAGTCGTATTGATTGGTGATGTAATATGCCGTTGACGCCCCGAATGTGGCTATACTATATCGTTTTATTATGTCGGTATTTCCCCCTTGATCGATCACATACTCGACACCTTTTTTGCTGTAGAAGAATAGCCATTGGGTTGAGGGAAACTGAAATGGCATGGGGCTGAAGTCGATCAGCGAATGAGCAGATACAACCGCATCGATGTGGCGGAGAAAATCGGAAAGGACTCCTGCTTCCTCTAAGGTTCTACTGACAAAGATCTTGAGGGCAGCCTTCATTTAGTCTTCAAATAGGTCTTCTAATGCTCCTGCCTTCATCAAGTATATGAAACAGCGGGAAGCAGCGATTGCATCTGCGCGTGCATGGCCGGCGGGAGTGTAGCCCTGCTTGAACATGATGGTATGCATCTCCTGGAGACTCGGCCATTTGTAACCTCGTTTGCCGCGCAACTTACAAAAGTAAGTGGCTTCTTGCATCAAACAATATTTCTCGGCTGAAATCAAGGGGCTTGATTTTGACAATCGATAGTATTCGCTACCGATGATGCCTTCGTTGTATTGGAGATTGTGGGCCAGAACGTAATCCGCAGACCCAATACTACCCGCCAATACATCCAATGTTTCTTCTATTGTATGTGTACTGTTGCGCAGGGTGTCTTCCTCAAGGTGATGACTCTTCAGAGCTGAAGGTGTCGGTGTATATCCTTGAGGTTGTATGAGCATATCGTTATCCTCCACAGGCTTTAAGTCTTGATCTAAGATGATCCAACTCAAGTGCATTAACCTCGGCCAATTGTAGGTGTCATCCAGCGGTGCTTTGTAACTTTTAGGCCTTCCATTTGCGGAAGCGTCAAGAATGAGATACAAGATTTAAGATTTTAGTTGTGAGACAATATATTGAGCCAGTCCGGCAGAAGTACTCTGACTATAGCGCACCTTGGTGATCGGAGCGTTGATATCACTCCCGAGCATGGCGTGACAATGATAGCCCATCATATCCTTGGTTACATATGCGCCCAAGGGTAGTTGGCATCCACCATCCAGCAGGCGCAATATGCTCCGCTCTATGTTGGTACATTGAGCCACATCCTGTCGGTGGATCGAACCGATGATCTTACGAACCTTCTTATCCTCTGACCGACATTGGTATGCGTTGACACCTTGCGCCGGCGCCGGTATAAACTCCGTCGGATTAAATCTCAACACTTCATATGAGCTGGTATCGATGTTGAGTCGTTGTACACCGGCCGAAGCGAGTATGACTGCATCAACTACTCCTTCGTCTATCTTGGCGAGCCGCGTAGGCACATTGCCTCGTATGTCTTGAATGGAGAGATTTGGGTCAAACGAATGCAATTGTACCTTCCTGCGGATAGAGGAAGTCCCTACACGCATACCCTTCCTTATTTTAAGCGGTCGACTAGGATCTACGGCATGCTTTCCGATGATGAGTACATCCGAAGGATCTGCTCGCTCAGACAATCCCGCAATCAATAATCCTTCCTCCATCTCCGTAGGTAAATCTTTCATCGAGTGCACTGCCACATCTACCTCCTTGCGGAGTAAGGCATCTTCTATCTCCTTGGTAAAAAAACCTTTGCCTTCAATTTTGTCAAAACTCAAGTCTTGCATGCGATCCCCCTTGGTCTTGATGATGATAATCTCAGATGATACGTTGATCTGTAACAGTTTATCCCTAAAGTGTTGTGCCTGCCATAGCGCCAAACGACTCCCTCTCGTTCCTATTCGTATGTTCATAGAATTCAAAAATGATGTTTTTCAAACTAATATTGTGGTATTTTCTAAAAATCTTATTCTCTCACCTATTTTGGTTACTATTCAGGAGGGTGCTCTTTAGCCAAAATGACGCCTACCTGAATAGTAACCTATTTTGACCTTCGTTGAGATTCGTGATAGGGAGATCAAATGCCCTAGATACAGTTGTTCGATCAGCTCGGATATACTGACTTCCGTAAAATTCTTACTGCGGTTTTCATAGACAGATGATGCATCGTGCTGTGTATCGTATGAAGCTACACATGACCCGCAATCCGTGCATATTGGATGTGGTACTATACCTTTGTCACAAACGTTAACTATACTATGGAGACGACAACAGCAGAACTATTGGCCAAACATATCGGAGGAACGGTTGACGGAGCTGCAGATCGCAGGATTGCCTTACTGGCAACGATTCAAGACAACGCGCCCGATAGCCTTGCTTTTCTGTCCAATGGCAAGTATCATAAGTATCTCTATACCACTACTCCTAGGACGATATTGATCGATCAAACGTTGGAACTCAATGCTGAAACCGGGGCGACACTCATCCGAGTGGAGAATGTTTACGCCGCATATGCCGAGGCACTACACTGGCTCAGAGACCGATTGAATCAGGAGGTGACTAAGGTCGCGGAGATTTCGCCCATGGCATGTATTGACAAGACGGTAGAGATGGAGGAGGATGTGACCATTGGAGCTTATGCGCTGATTGGCAAAGGGACAACAATTGGTGCACAAGCCATCATTGCGGATCATGTCTCCGTGGGTTCAAATGTCAGCATCGGTCGTGCTACTCAAGTCATGTCAGGGGTACGCATCATGGATGGTGTATCTATCGGAGAGCGGTGTATCATCTATCCCAACTCAGTGATTGGAAGCGATGGTTTTGGCCATGCTCTACATCCCGATGGACATCAAAAAATTGTGCATTCAGGTAGCGTAATCATTGAAGATGACGTGGAGATTGGCAGCAATACAGTGATCGACCGGGGGGCATTGACTGATACGATTATCAAAAAGGGAGCAAAACTGGATAACCTGATACAGATCGCCCATGGTGTCGTTGTGGGTCCGGGAGTAGTGATCGCTGCTCAAAGCGGTATATCGGGTTCTGTCAATATCGGTGCACATAGTATGATCGGCGGTCAAGTAGGCATCGCCGGTCACCTAAGCATTGCCCAAGGATCTAAGATTCAGGCGCAGTCCGGTATCGCATCTGATATCACAAATCCTAATAGAAAGTGGTACGGCTATCCGATATTGTCCTACTTTGGATATCTTAGATCATATGCCGTATTCAAACGCCTTCCGGAATTGTTGCAACGGATAAGGGATATCGAGAACCGCATTAAGTAATTGTCTTATTCCGACTTGCTCTATTCTTATATTTCCAATGCCAAGTGATCTCTTGTAAGCTTGGAATCATTTGTGCCAAAGGATGAAGTGTCAACAAAAAGAGAATCCTATCTTTGTTGGATAATCGAAAGATTGTTTTTGGAGAAACGGATCATCGCAAATTATTTTGAGATAAACGATGATAAAATGTGTGTCCATGGATATGGATTGATATTGAATAGTAACCGTTTAAATAGAAACAATCCTATTAATCTGTAGAAGAATGAAAGGTATGCAATGTACTGTCCAAAAAGAACTTGATTGGCAAGGAAGAGGACTTCATACGGGATTAAATACTTCTGTTCAGGCGAGACCCGCCGAGTCAAACTATGGGATCCGATTTGTCCGCGGTGATATTGAAGGCATGAATCCATTTCGTGCCGATGTTAAATATGTCAGTGCTACCGATAGAAGTACGGATTTGGCTAGGGCCGGCATCGTTATCAGAACAGTGGAGCACATACTCTCAGCCCTCTATGCAGCCCAAATCCACAACGCGTTGATAGTCGTCAATGGGGTTGAAGTTCCTATCTTAGATGGGAGTGCCAAGCCTTTTTACGATGTGTTGGTTGCCAATAGAGTGGAAATACCAGATACGACTTTACCTACATGGTGCCCCCGAGAACGTGTCGAGTATCATGATGAATCCTCAGGAGCGAGATACACGATGATTCCATCAGAGCATTTGTCCATTGAGGTATTGCTCGAATATAGTGATGATGGTGTAGGTCAGAAATATGCAGAATATACTTTAGATGAGGATTATGGGGAGGAGATTGCAGGATCGAGAACCTTTGTTTTTTCGTCAGAGATTTTGGACTTGGCCAAGTCGGGACAGATTAAAGGGGGAGATCTAGACAATGCCATCGTGATACCTTCACAAGGAGTCGGAGCCAACGACTTGCAACAAGCTCTCACTATCATGGGGAGAACTGATATTGAGGAGACCGTCAAGAGGATAGATGAAGGTTATCACTTAAATCAGCCCAATGAGTTGGCAAGGCATAAGATTCTGGACTTGTTAGGCGATTTGGCGTTGATAGGTACGCAAGTTCAAGGTAGAATTATTGTGAAGCGCCCCGGACATACCGGCAATATTGCCTTTGCCAAGATCTTGAGTACGATGTATAAAAAAGATCTTAAACTGCGGGGTATTCCAAAGTATGATCCCAATGTTGAGCCGATATTGGATGCCGTAGAAATCATGAGTCTTTTGCCGCACCGATACCCTTTTATGCTTGTAGATAAGGTTATTGAACTTTCTAAATCGCATGTCGTAGGTGTAAAAAATATCACGTTCAATGAAGGGTTATTTCAGGGACACTTTCCCGGCAATCCCGTTTTTCCTGGTGTATTACAGATGGAAGCTCTAGCACAGACGGGAGGGATATTGGCATTGCACAATGTAGAAGATCCTCAAGATTGGGATACCTACTTCCTGAAGATGGATCAAGTCAAGTTTAAACGTATAGTACGACCCGGAGACACCTTGATTCTCAAAATGGAGCTGTTGAGTCCCATCCGTCGGGGTATTGTCCATATGCAAGGCTTGGCATATGTTGGAGATCGCATTGTTTCGGAAGGAGAATTAACGGCGCAAATCATTGACCGTACCAAGAAGCGTTAATCATCACTAAGATGAATATAAGCAAATATGCCATCATCCACCCCGAAGCCCGTTTGGGCGAAGGGGTTCAAATAGAACCCTTCGTGACCATTGGAAAGGAAGTTGAAATCGGTGCAAATACTTGGATCAAATCACATGCTCATATTCATTCCATAACACAAATCGGTGCAGATTGTAAGATTTTTCAAGGCGCTATCGTCGGAGAGGATAGCCAGGATCTGAAGTATAAAGGCGGTGCCACTCGATTGGTGATCGGTGACAATGTTACTATTAGAGAGTATTGTACCATCAATAGATCTACTTCTGAAGATGGGGTAACAACGATAGGAGATGGATGTCTGCTTATGGCTTATGTACATATCGCCCATGACTGTCGGTTGGAGGATCATGTCATTGTCGCCAATGCGGTCAATATTGCCGGACATGTACATATCGGATCTTATGCTACGATCGGAGGTATGACTGCAGTACAGCAGTATATCGTCATAGGAAGACATGCATATGTAAGTGGCGGAACGCTCATACGCAAAGACGTGCCTCCTTACGTTAAAGCAGCTAGAGAACCGGTGACTTATATCGGTGTCAATAAGATTGGATTGCAAAGAAGGGGTTTTAGTGAAACTTCCATCGTGGAATTGCAAAATTTGTATAGGTCTATCTTTGTGCATTCTAAAAACATATCCGTTGCAATGTCCAATCTTGAGAGAGAAACGATTGCATCTCCTCTACGAAATGAAGTGATGGCTTTTATCAAGAAGAGTCCCAACGGACTCATTCGAGGATTTATGGGATCGGTTGATGATCCGAGGTATGATGATTATAAGAGCACGTAACATCTTTGGTGTTGTGCATTTTTGGAGTGGACTCAAATATTACTCCATGCCAGAGATTGTCTCCTGCGATCTAGGTGAGATCATCGAGTTGCTTACTTTCTAAAGTGGTATTTATACTCCCGTTGATGAAGCGTTTTGATTTAATCACCTATAGATGGATCCTTCAATTTTTTATGATGGCTTTGTCCCATGTCTTTCCGGTTTTGGCATCTATCATTTCGATGGAGGCCCAATTTAGGAATACATGCAACCCCCGGATAAAAATGTCCGGGCAAAAATGCTTTTTAATCTTCATCGAAAGTTAGAATATAGTCGAGCATGATGATTGTACCAAGTCTTCAGACAGGGGATGGAAAGGGAAGCATGATAATACATCTGTGGAATATCAACTAAGAGACTTTAATTTGGTATTAGAACTACATGAACATATTGCCCCGGTCTTTAGACTGGGGATAAAGAGGAGTAAAGTGTATTGGCTTTAGCCATTAATTATGGGCATACTTGTTAAGGGCTAAAGCCCAAGATGAAAAAGGCATGCCCCCCGGATATAATATAAATATCCGGGCAAAATAGTGTATAACAAATAGTATGTTATACACACTTGCTAGGGTTCTGCTTTGCGATCTGTTGCCAATTTTCGAATTCTTAGTTGGGTATGTTTTTTGGTTTTCGCGATTGAGATGCACTTATATCTGAGAATCTGTTTATTTGATGAAAATCAAATTGACCGCCGCAGAAGACTTTTTTGTTTTTGCGCGCTTTCGGAGTGGGCTCAATGATGGCACCTCAACAAAAAAAAAGGAGAACCAAACGAATGCTTGACTCTCCTTCCGAGTTTGTGGAATTGTACGATTCCAAGAAATTCATGATTCCAATCAATGTGTCTCGTTCACACCGATTTACTAGTGGTATTTCATCGACTCAGGTCGGTAGATCTGATGCGATGCACCCATAATAGTTAAAACTATGTACTCATATTTGAATACGCCCTAACTATCACCTTTGATTCTTATATGTTCCTTATCTAAATAATAGATTTCAGTGCCATAACCACTTAATGTACAAACATCCTTGCAATCAGACGATTATCATCGACGATAATAGTACCTAGTTTTCAATGATGTAATTCCGGTTATCACCTTCTTCACGCTCATATACAGAAAACGGCTATTGCTTATTACAAAACAAATCAACTCAAAGAACTAGATATCGAATATATCCTTAGTGCAAATATATGTTAATATTGCGTATATACAAACATTTATATCGAAAAAATACTAAAAAATAATCTTTAATGGCATATAATCTGCTAAGGACAGAATATAAGTGATTTATATATTTATAAATTATGATATATATCATGGTTGAGAAATTATAGGCTTCATCTGATGTGTGAAATACTATCGGTTGGATCGTATTACCTTTGTCTCTTATGTACGGACAGCGTTTATTTTTGTTTTGTCTTATGTTGGTTATTGTGTGTGAATCCATATTTGCTCAGCGACGTCCGGATTTTAGTGCTTCGGGCAACAATATGCCCTCTCAAAATATGAGCACGACTGATACGATTGCCAAGCCTCCGTTGGTATTTAAGACATATCAGATCGGGAGGTTGAGTTATCGGTATGGTGATCTGGATACGACACTTACCGAAGTGCATCTGACTGACCCATACTATCGGCAGAAAGAGCTCGGGGGGCACTTGGGTTCAGAATACGCAGCGAGTTATGGATTTGTTTTTCGTCAGCAGTATGAGGGATTGGTTTTAGGTCAAAACACGCATCCGTCGATGCTCGGATATGATGGCAATGATGTTGTTGTTACCAATCGTTCTTATTGGGATATGCAGTATGGCCGGGGGAATATTTTTACACCTCGGGGTTTTTTGGCCACAAGGGCAGATTTTAAAATGCGCTTTTTCAAACCCTTTGCACGCAATATCGCTCTGAACTTTACTTATGCCAGCAATACCGATGATGGATGGTTGACCAATCAATCTGTCAATTTTAAGAGATTGAATCTCAAGTTGTTTCAGAGGACTGCGGACGGTCAGCGCGTAAGTTACATAGTCTATGACAATCCTAGGGTATTGGAGGAGTTTGCCAGAATAAATGCTGATGATAATGGCAGTTTGGTGGAACAACGTCGAAGGATTGAAATCGGCAACATCTTGATACTTAAAGATTCGGTTGCGGTCGGGCACAAGATCCCAAGCTGGCACAGTAAGTTGGTGTTTTCAAATGATCAATATGAGGTTCTGTCCGGAGAATTGGGAGCTATAGATACAGAGGTGTATCCTCAAGTTCTGTCAGGACAAGGCTTGAGAACTGTGGACTATCTCAATCAAGCCAAGAGTATCAAGTGGTCCAACAGTTATCATAACAGTGGATTGGGTGGGGTTTATTCTGTCGGAGTCGATATAGAACGATGGTCTTGGTCGGGTGGTTCGGACGGGGCGGAAACCTTGTATCCATTGACACTACGTGGCACATTTGACAAAGATATCGGCACTAATTCTAAAGTTGGATTGTCATCGCGTTTGGGTATGGGAGCAACATCCGGTGATTATGGTTTGAAGGCTGTATTTCAGTCGCACAAAAAAGATGTTTTGTGGAGCCTCTCAGCGCTTGTTGAATCCATGGTACCTTCATTGGCACAACGAGGTTTAACTATCAACGACACTGTTGCGATCATCGGGGATCCCAATTTCAGCAATATCGATCATCGGATGCTGGAGATAAAGTGGGATAAAAAGTTAAAAAACTGGTCATTATCATTGAGGGTTGACCAATACGAGGATTTGATATTGCCATCAAAGGAGGGTGATTTTGGTCAACGATCCTTTCAAACCTTCATATGGTATGGTGCTTTGGCCAAGACCTTTCGTTTTGGTGCTTGGAACAGCAAGCATCGAGTGTCATTTCAATCCACTAACAACTCGGATATTTTGCGTGCCTCATGGCAATATTACGGTAATATCTCTATCGATATTCCGATTTTCAAGCAGAAGATGCTCACCCGGTTGGGGTTGGATCTTTTTGTGATACCATCTTATCAGATACCCGTTTTTCGTCCTTTGTTGGGAGACTTTGGTATCTCAGATGTAAGGGCTCAGAGTGGTGATATTGTCTTGGCCAATCCCTATCTCAATGTCCAGGTAGATCAATTTTACTTTTTTGTCAAAGCCACTAATCTAGCACAACCGATTTTGCCCCGAGCACAATCCTTTACACAGGGTTATCCGGTATATGATACACGTATTGTATTTGGCGTGCGTTGGATACTGCTGGATTAGGATTGCAGGGCTGCCGCATTGATGCCCATCATACTAAAACCACCGTCGTGAAATAAATTTTGCATGGTGATCATTTTTGTGAGGTCGGAGAACATCGCAACGCAATAATCCGCACAAGAAGCTGCGGAAGCATTGCCGAGTGGTGACATTTGATCAGCATAATCAAAAAACGAGTCAAATCCCTTGACACCACTTCCTGCCGTTGTTACTGTTGGTGATTGGGATATGGTATTGACACGTACTTTGTTGCGCACCCCATAATGATAGCCAAAACTCCGGGCAAAGGATTCTAACAAGGCTTTTGATTCTGCCATCTCGCTGTAGTCAGGAAATGTCCTCTGCGCTGCCATATATGTAAGCGCTACTATAGATCCCCAATCATTGATTGCATCCATTTTGTACGCTACCTGCATAACTCTGTGAAAGGAGATTGCCGATATATCAAATGTCTTCTTCATCCATTCGTGATTGAGATCTGTATAGGATCTTTTTTTTCGGACATTGATGGACATGCCGATGGCATGGAGGACAAAATCTACCTTGCCTCCCAAATGTTCCATAGACTGAGTAAACAGGGTTTCGATTTGTTCCATATCAGTTGCATCACAAGGGATCACGATTGTATTGAGCTTTTCTGCAAGTTGGTTAATCGCACCAAATCTCAATGCTACAGGCGCATTGGTCAGGACAATTTCTGCTCCTTGTTCGACACATTTTTCAGCGACTGCCCAAGCAATGGATTTGTCGTCCAAGGCACCAAATATGATCCCCTTCTTGCCATTTAGTAGATTATTTGACATGTTTGTTGTTTAGGCTGCAAAGTATGAAGTTCTGATGATTTCACCATGTCGATTTTCTCAATAGATGTTGAACAAACTTCTATCTTGTGTTACAGTACTGTTAACTCCTCAGAAGGAAGCACTTGTTTTCTCCCCGTAGATTGCCTAAAACTGACCACCTCCAAACCCGCTTCCACCTGAACCGCCTCTTCCTCGTTTCTTCTTTTGATTGATTCGATAATTGAAGGCGAGATTGACAGACCTTAAACGCCATCTAAATTCCGCTTCCCGATAAAAATTGGTTCCTATCGTCGTGCCTTGATGCCTGCGACTATTGAATATATCCCGGACACTGAGGTTAAAAGTAGCTGTATTCTTCATGACATCAAGACTCCATCCGACATCAAGGGTGGCTATGGCTTGTCGGCTTCCTTGGACTGTCTCCCGTGGAGCGCGATAGTTAAATCGTATCTGAAGATCGGAACCCTTCCACATGATAATGCGCGGAGTGATGCGTCCAAACCATGTAAAATAATCCGTGTTTCTCAATCCTTCTGCACCAAATACATCTTGTTTGTTTTGAAATAAATTGGCATTGGCATCCAATTTTAACCACTTTATAGCGCTATATTGAAAAGTGACTTCAAGCCCCAAGTCATCATTTGTCCCAAGATTTTGAGGTTGTCTGTTGGTCGTTCCGTCTTCGCGAAAATCTAAAATCCAGACTATGTTTTCTCTCGTATGTCGATAGAACAAGCCCGTGCTTACGGTTAGATTATCCCAATAGCTGATAAAATTGATCTCATAGGAATCTGTAAATTCCGGATTGACATCCGGATTGCCGGAATAAGTATTGCGACTATCGCTGAAGGAGAAAAAAGGATTTAAATCCCAGAATCTAGGTCGTCTGATGCGCTTGCTATAGTTGACTTGAAGCGAGTTGATCTGTGACAACTTGTAGTTGAGAAAGGCACTTGGAAAGACATTGAAGTAGTTGCGATCATTTCTTTCTTTTGTTTCCTCCAATTCAGTTCTGATATCTGTGTATTCGGCACGCAATCCCAATTGGTAACTAAAATTCCCGATCTCTTGACCCAGTTGTGTGTACAATGCCTGTACTTGTTCGTCATAATTAAACATGTTGCTCAATTGAGGCAATCGCAATAACTCACCATTGATGAGTTCTTTGACGACATAGTCATTGCTGACATTTCTAAAAGAATTGCGCATGCCGAGTTCTAATTTTCCTTTTCCATCAAACAATGGTTTTTTAAAATCAATCTTGGACAACCATGTTTTTTCTCCTTCATTGTTTCTGGACGTTTGAATGAGATCATCAATGGCGACACCAAAAGTCCGCTCTTCGAAGAAGTCAGAGTTTTCTTTACTCAGTTTATCGCGGTATTGCACACTGGCGGATAGTGTATGCTTGCGACTGCTGTACTGTTTGCGATACGAAACGCTGTATTCAAGATTGCTGTCATTCTCATTTTCATCATCCGATCGATTAGTGATAGCTGTGAGATTTTCCGGCGTGTTGAGATAATCCTTGTAAACCAAATCAACTGTGTTGTCTTCATTGGAAGTTCGATACAGAAAGGCTCCTGTCAGCGTTTCTTTGTCAGATGGCAGGTAGTCAATACCAAATCGAATACTGTTGTTAAGACTATTTTGCTGACGATCTTGATCGATACGCTGATAACGCACGATATCATTGACTGTTTGTTTTTGATATGAATATCCTCCTCCGGGAGAGGTGCGATATTTAAGCGCGTAATTGGCAAACCAGTTGACCTTGCCTTTACGATAGTTGACATTGGCGCCGACACCTCCTTCCCAGGGAAGCCCTGCATTGATATCAAATGACCCATTGAATCCACTTCCTTTGTCTTTTTTTAGGATTATATTGATCAATCCCGCAACTCCTTCAGCTTCATATCGAGAGGATGGATTGGTGATGACCTCGACACTTTCGATCAAACTGGCCGGGATACTTTTGAGGCCATTACCTTTTCTGCTGACCAATCCCGATGGCTTGCCATCTACGAGTATTCGAACACCCTCACTACCCCGCAGACTGACGACACCATCGATATCAACGGTGACAGAAGGCACGTTGTTGAGAATATCTTCAGCGGATCCCCCTTGATTGGCGAGATCCTTACCTACATTAAATACGCGTTTGTCAAGTGAAAAGTAAGTTTCACTTTTTTCTGCTCTAATCGTCACACCATCGAGTTCCAGACCCGCTCCTTGTAGGGATATATTTCCAAGGTCAATCTTTCTTTTGCTGGCTTTGAGTTGACTTCTGTCCAGAGGGATTTTGACCACTTGTTTCTGAAATGAGATAAACTCAACAACTGCATACTGAGGTATGGGAGCAGTTTTTATCTCAAAGAATCCCTTGTCGTCTGTCAATCCGCCGCTTAACAAGCTGGAGTCTCTTAGACTAAAGACGGATATCGTTGCAAACTCTAAGGGGATCAATTTATCGGCATCTGTAATAGTACCGGTAAGCGTAATTTGCTTTTTAGGCAGGGGGCGATTGCCGGGAGCATTGCCTGCACTATGTTGTGCTTGGCTAGGAGAAACAAGTAGGAAAATAAAAATGAGGGTAAATAGATGCTTGATATGTTGCATGGATACTTCTATATATGTGCTTACAAAGGTGTTTTTAATTAGCTTATAAAGAAAATTTTTTCGGTAAACTGCATTTAACGTAGGATGACCTGCTCAACACACGTTTGTCACCACAATTGAGCCATTGAACGGCTATTCTATGTCATTTGCGGAATAGGGTCTTGATCGAGATTGGATAACTGTATATTTGATGTGGCAATAGAGCAAATGATCGTTTTTGATAGATGCCAACCGGGCAAGAGATTGAACCAGGTATATATCTTTGAGGCCACGTCGGAATCTGACTATTTTTGGTGTTATAAGTTTTCGGAGTGAGCTCATCTTTTATAAAGTGTACAGTAGAATGATATCCAGCACAAAAAAGTTTATTGGGATACCCACTGAAATTTGGATTCAGATTCTATTGGCGTTGTCTTTTTTCTTGGCTCGGGTGATACACAGGGATAGCAGTGATATTCAGTACTTCAGATTACTATTTTATGCCAACTATCTAGTAGCGGCATTTGGTATCAATTACTTCTTGCTGCCCCGGTATTTTTATACTAAAAAGTATGTCCGATTTACGATTGGTGTGGTTGTTTTATTGGTTCTTGTTATACTAGTAGAAGAGCTTATATTAGAAAAAATATATTTTCCAAATACTAGGAGAGGGGAGACCTTTCCGAGTGTATTGATCATTTTTATTCATTTGCTTCCGATGCTTATGGTCTTTGTTGGATTTAAGTTTGCATGGGATGCTCAACGCAAGCAGACAGAGTTAGAACAACTTAGGAGCATTGTTGCCGAAAGTCAATTGAAGTTTCTGAACTCTCAGATCAATCCGCATTTTCTGTTTAACAATCTCAACAATCTCTATTCATATGCTCTGGAACAATCGCCAAAGACGCCGCAAATCATCTTGGAATTGTCTTCTTTATTGAGATATATGCTCTATGATTGTAGAGAAAAATATGTGCTCTTGCAAAAGGAAATAGATTATCTGAGGGATTTTGTACGACTTCAGAGCTTACAGATCGAAGATCGCGGAGTTATCAATTTTAATGTTGACGGAGAGGTGGCAAATCAAAGGATAGCCCCGTTGATATTGATTGTTTTTGTAGAGAATTGTTTTAAGCATAGTACGGCCAGCCTGAGTGATCAGATTCAGATTGATATCGACCTGAAAGTGCGGGGCAACCAACTAAAGATGTATTGCGCCAATCGCTATTCTATGGAAGAGAATATAGATAGTCTGTCCAAGGGAATCGGGTTGGAAAATGTCCGGGAGCGATTGAACTTGATATATCCCGATGCGCATATCTTAGATATCTCATCTGATGGAGGAGTCTATAAAGTTCAATTGGATATTACATTGACTGATAGTGGAGAGAGATGAGCTTGTCCTGTATTATAGTAGAAGATCAACCGCCTGCACAGCGTATTCTGCAGAAGTACATTGATGATATTGAGTATTTGGCGTTGTTGGGTATATTTACGGATGCTGTATCGGCGATGAGCTTTCTTCATGAACATCAAGTAGATATTTTGTTTTTGGATATTCACTTGCCCAAGATTTCTGGTATTGATTTTTTAAAAATGTTGCAACCCAAACCCAAGGTAATATTGACGACGGCGTTTTCGGAATATGCGATCGATGGGTATGAATTGGATGTTGTAGATTATCTTTTAAAGCCCTTCTCCTTTGAGCGCTTCATGAAGGCTTTTTTAAAAGCCAAGAGTCAATTGGTTGAGCGCCCCTCCAATCTATCCGGAGAGGCAAGATCACGCGAGGATGAGTCCAAGAATTTTATTTTTGTAAAGTCGGGATCTTCGTATTTCAATTTGCAATTTGATGAGATAGAATATATCAAATCGGATGGAGACTATACGGAGGTATATATGAAGGAACGAAAACATCTCATCGCGCACCCCTTGAAGTTTTGGGTATCCATCTTACCTGATGAGACGTTTAGTCAAGTACACAAATCCTACATCGTTCAGGTTCCTCGGATCAAGAAAATAACGGGCAATCAACTGTTTATAGGAGAGAAAAGCATTCCTATCGGAAGGACATTCAAGGTCGCTTTTGTGAAAAAATATTTGGTGTAAACAGGAAGAGTATCGCATATCCTTGCTGTTTAATGATGAGATGGGTGACCACGCCTAGCGTATTGTTAATAAGTGTTTTATAAAAAGATATCCCCTGACTATGGGTTTCGGCATAGAGTTTGCATTATGATTTGTTGTCATATGTCTCTGTTTTATGGAGCATATGGATATTTAAACGTTATGATCCGATTATGAGGAGGAATTACTTTCAGAGTATTGTGCTACATATCGCCTTGCTTTTGTTGATTCTTTTATTTCCGTTTGTATCTAACCAAGCGGACGACAAAGATCAGTATCATGTGATATATGTAGATTTCAATCGCCAAGTGAATCAATCCAGTATGGCGGCACCTAAAGGGGAGGCGTCATCTAAAAAGTCTTTTCCCAAGACGCAAGAACCCCCCAAGGCTGCATCCCGTGAAAAGACAAGTCAACAACGTTCCAAACAACCAATTGAGACACCGAAGCAAGTATCCCAAAAACTGCGTGCCGAGGTATCTCCGATTCAAGTGTCGGTGAAAAAAACTCACAAAGTGACTCCTCCTCCTTTTACACCTAAAGTCTCCGAGCAAGATATTGAGGCTCGGAAACGCCGCGAGGAGCAAGCGGCCAAAAAAGCTATGTTTTCCAATCTGTTGGCCAAGTCCAGAAAAACAATCGAAGACACTTTCTCGCAAGTCAATGATCCTAGCAATGATGCTGCTCAAGGATCTTCAGCTCTAGAGGGCACTACCCAAAATGGGAATATCAGAGGCGTACTTGGGAGTCGTCGTGTATTGAAAGTCCCGACCATTAAGGACAACTCCCAGAAGAAAGGTCGTGTAGTTGTCAAGATATGTGTCAATGCTGCGGGTGATGTAATTTCGTCAGAATACACGATGATGGGCAGCACTACAAGTGACACTTATCTGATCGGCCTAGCCGAAAAAGGTGCC
>JAJRXG010000097.1 GCA_024276375.1 Bacteroidota bacterium
AATTATATCCACCTGTCGGATAGCCTGTTAAAGTACGATACCACTTCTCATATCTTAATCCATTGCGATGTTTACGCACAAATCGATTTTTAAGCTCAGGAACTTTATACTCATATCCATATGCTAGACATAAGTCTCTTATAGTAGAGACTTCCCAATCTTGTTGTACTACTTGGTACCTTGAAGATATACGTAGATGACCTACACATTGTATGATCTCTTCTTGTAACATTTGCGGTAAGCGATCAAATCTGTTTATACTCCGAGTACTGATCTCCCCAGTCTCATCATTGAGCCAGCCGGACATCGTTTTACCCTCATTACTCGGCAGCAGCATCGCCGATTCAAATTTTAATCCAATCATCTTACATAAGTCACGCACCGTCGTATTAGGATCCTTGACGAGGTCTTCATATCGCAACGTATCAAGCACCACTCCTTCATCAACAAAGTAACCTGCCGCATTGTGCAACAATACAAGGCCACAAGCATATATCACACTATATCCACGTTGGACAAGAGAAGCGATATTGTCATATGGATCTCTCACGATCATCAGCAAGTCTACCTCTGGCATCGATGTGTGCAACCAACCGAAACTATACACATTGGATGGTGTCTTTTCAATCCATATATCTTCTTTTCGATCTCCAAGTAGGGCTATTTCGCACTTTCTTGCAAACTCTATGAAAGTACTTGATGATTTGACCATAGCACCCATGTCCTCCATCGTCCAAGGGTAGTCCTCAGACTGCCAAGTCACACCACGATATCGATGCCATCCATAGTCCCTGAGCTTCCGCAAATGTTTGCCACATATCAATTGCTTCGTTCCATTCCAATCCTCCATCAGATCTAATCTCGCAAAAAGTGCCGTCTCTGAACCACATACTAGCTTCGAATGTCTGTTGAGTATCTGAGCAAGCAAAGAACTACCCGAACTCGGTGCACATCCTAAAACAATCATAATATGGTGATCTTACCGAGATGTTTTTCAGCGTAAGCGATATCCGACGCTACATTAATACTTACCGAATCATCATCGCAAGATATCATCCGAATATCTAAACCATGTTCTATCCAGCGCAATTGCTCAAGATTCAACTCCCGTTCCCTAAGGGTCATGGGAAGTCTCATGATGTGCTCCATCGTCGCCCTCCTAAAACCATATACACCGATATGTTTATACTGCACCTCATCAGGCATCAACGCTCTGTCAAATCGTCGTGCCATATGATGCTCATCAATCAATACCTTTACCACATGCTCAGAAGGATCATCACATACAGCTGTGGACATCAGAGAATAAATGACTCCACGAGACCCGGAGTGCATCGCTTCAATCAAGGATGTTAACCCCTCTATGTTTAAGAACGGTTGATCTGCTTGAACATTAACAACGATATCATATTGCTGATAGGACTTCATAACATGCGCCACCCGAAGTGTACCATTGTCAAACTGTCCATCCGTGACAACCACCTCCACAGACACTTCACGCAGAGCATCCTCTATCCTATGATCATCTGTTGCGACTACAAGGTGATCCACCAATGTACATGAACGCACCAATTCCACGATGCGCTTTATAATAGGAATACCATTGACCTTCATCAACAGCTTACCAGGCAATCGTTTGGATGCATATCGAGCCGGAATCACAACCAACACTTGAGGCTTTGAGAACATATCTTATTGTTACAAAACACAAAAATACACCAATGATAATTCAATCCAACATTGCATTTAAATCTTGAGCCCACTTCGAAAACTCACAAAACCACAAATGTTTCTTTTGGCCTACCTGTTGTTCGGCAGACAGGCGACCTTTGCACTTTTCTCAATTAACTGATACTTGGGCATCACAGAATTACGTAATATACCAATTGCATACTGAGTAGTTCATTTTGTGAAAATAGTTATCATCTTACGACTTCAAAAGAAAAACTAATGATTGTAGAGGCTTGTGTCGAATCATACACTGAAGCGTTGATTGCTACGTCAAGAGGGGCAGATCAGATAGAACTCTGTGCAAATCTCAAAATGGATGGACTAACACCAGAGCTGAACTTGATAAAACGGTGCATAAGGGACATTCCTATTCTTACCAAAGTCATGCTGCGACCAAGAGCAGGGTCATTTGTTTATTCTTACGAGGAGTTTGAATCCATGTTACAATTATTGCCCCACTGGAAGAAGGTCGGAGTCAAACATATAGTATATGGAATAATAACCAATGAGAAAACATTGGACATTGATCGAATTGCGATCTTGAGAGATGCCGCCTATCCCATGCGCGTCACAATTCATAAGGCTATTGATATGTGCCATGAACCAGTTGCCGAGGCAAAAAGACTATATCACCTCGGGGGAATACACAGTATCCTTACCTCCGGTGGGGCGACGACTGCCATAGATGGTGCTGCCACCATCAACGCCATGCATGAGGCCGTGTTCGGTCAGATTCAAATAATTGCAGCCGGCAAAATAACTGATAGCAACCTTACCGAGATAAATAAAACACTACATGTCGTTGCCTTTCATGGCCGGAGAATTGTTGGTAAAATGGCTGAATAAATTATGATACAATTGAGTAATTGATTTAGTGATATTATATAGCGAAATTCATATTTACATATCCATGCTTTAGTGCGTAGTATAAAGCCGGACGTCAATGCACTGATAGGTAGCTCCGCAAATCATCACTTCTTTGAAACCACATAGGTTACTTAGATACACTTAGATTTTTATCTACTGGACCAAGACATAATTATTGTCACAAGACTATATTTTCTATGTTCGTTTTGCCTTGAAGCAAAAGAACCAAAAACTCAAGTTGCTTTAAAAGCCTCCCGCAAGCAGGCACCCGCACCCGCGTAAAGCAACATGGCGAGCCCGCGGTGTTTAAAATGACTCAGTGGCAAGGACATCACGATGTCTCAAAAAGGTTTTGTCACAATTATTGATTGATATTTTTATTTCGCTCTTTCAGAGCTATTGATAACTTGGAGACAGAATTCATTTTAAAACCGAGGTAAAAAGAAGCGTGGAAGGTGGTAAATGGTGGGGAGTGGGTAAAAAAAAGAGAACCCAGTCAGGCGCATGGTTTTGACCTCTCGCCGACTCAAAAATTAATAATTGCTGCTTCGGCTACGAAGCATGTCAATAATAGCGCCAAAACAGGCTCGGTTTATTGAGAACAGGATCGTAATTGACAAGAAAGTAGGCGCAGCTCAAAAGGAAAAATAATATATATTAAACAAAAAAACTAGATCTGTCTTATTACAT
>JAJRXG010000098.1 GCA_024276375.1 Bacteroidota bacterium
TCAGACATTGATTTGATCAAAGGACGATTGTCCTTTTTTTCTTTGAGGTTTTTGAAGAGATACTCGGGACTTCGTTTAAGATAGATAGACTTTGTTTTTTTAATATACTTCCAGTTGCGTTTATGACATGGAGTTCCACCACCGAGTGCAAGAATGATCTTGTCATTCTTGCGCACTAGTTTTTTAAGATAATGGGTTTCGAGTTTTCTGAAGTGGTCTTCTCCTGAGACGGCAAATATCTCATTGATCGTACGTCTTTCTTTTTTAACAATATAATCATCAAGATCGATACAAGGCCAATCCAATCGCTGTGCCAGTCTTCTTCCAATACTAGACTTGCCACTGCCCATAAATCCCATCAATGTGATAATCATCTGTTTTGATTTATTCGCTCACGGGTGCCAATCTGACTTTAAGGCCATCGATTTCTTTCTTAATGGGAATCTGGCAACTCAACCGACTATTGTCTTCAACAAAGAAGGCTTGATCCAACATATCCTCTTCATCATCAGAAGCCTCCGGAAGAGGATGCTCGCTTTCTACATAGACATGACAAGAGGCACAGAGTGCCATGCCTCCACACGTACCTTCAACGGGCAGATCAGCAGATCGGCAGATCTCCATGAGATTAAAATTCATGTCTGTTGGGGCTTCAATTATATGCTCCTCTCCTGCGCGATCGATGACTGTTAGCGTAACAATATCATCATCCTGTTTAGGCTCTTCCATTTTACCATGCTCGCTTTACTCAAATCCAGTTACTCCTGATACAGTCGTATATTTAAAACTCAACTTAGCTTCGGGATAAATATACTTGAAGGCTGATTGTACCATCAACGTCCCTTCATGAAAACCACACAAGATCAACTTTAGTTTCCCCGGATATGTGTTGATATCACCGATGGCATATATCCCCGGTATATTGGTGCTATAATCCGTTGTATTTACTTCTATCGCACTACGGTGAATATTAAGTCCCCATTCTGCGATGGGTCCCAACTTAGGCGATAAACCAAACAGCGGTATAAAATTGTCAACCTTCTGAACAAATTCTCCTAGTGCTTTGCTCTTTATCTTAACTTCTGTCAAGACGCCATTGCCGCCTACTCCTATGGCCTGCGCTTCTGTGATCAAGTTGATCCGCTGATCCTTGGCCAATGCCATAACTTTGTCAACCGAATCAAGCGCTCCACGAAATGAAGAACGTCTGTGAATCAAGGTGATCTCCTTGGCGATTTGCGCCAGTTCGATCGTCCAATCCAATGCACTATCTCCTCCTCCTGCTATAAGTAAGCGCTTATCCCGAAATTTTTCCGGATCTTTAACTATGTAATCCACACCTTTATCTTCGTATTGGTCAAGACCCTCGATAGGAGGCTTGCGGGGTTCAAAACAGCCCAGACCCCCCGCTATCGCTATCACCGGAGCTTGAATCTTTGTTCCCCTATTCGTCGTCATTACGTACAAGCCTGTTGCCGTTTTCTCGATTCGCTCCGCACGTTCTCCCAATGTGAATTCAGGTTTAAATGGCGCTATCTGTTCCATAAGGTTCTCTACCAGCTCTCCAGCCAA
>JAJRXG010000099.1 GCA_024276375.1 Bacteroidota bacterium
ATATATAAATACAAGTTGAAATTTCCAAACAATACGTTGATTAATCCAACAAAAAGTTCTCTATTATACATAAATAATAGATTATATCCCGATAGTTCGGCATGGAAAAATATTCATCGTGGATCCCTCATTGACTCATAGCAACAAGTTATTTTAAACTCAGTATCTCTAGAAAAACAATAAATGGAACATCTATACTCACACAAAAAGAAAATAGGTGCAATGAGACCTAAAAAAACGTCCCTAAAAGAATGAACAAATACAATAAACAAAACGCTCATAACGCAATCGGAACAATCCAATACGGAGCATATTAAAATAAGTTCATAAACAAAATAATGATCCTTAAATGCGTTCACACACATAACATTGCAGAACCATCGTCCCATATAATGTATTTACTTTCTTTACATTTGAACCAAATACTTTTTTTATGAAACACCTTGGGTTAATTATAGGTATCATGTTATTGAGCTCAATGGTGCAAGCACAGTTATTTACCGAGGCCGATAGCATCAGAGGAAGTGTGACGAAGGAACGAGTCTGGTGGGATCTTACTCACTACAATCTCAATCTAACAGTAAATCCTGAGGAGAAGTATTTTTCGGGATATAATGAGATCACATATACGGTTCTGGAGGCTTACCATACGATGCAGATTGATCTCCAAGCACCACTCCAAATCACGGAGATTACACAAGAGGGACAATCACTTACATACGAAAGCAAAGGAAATGCCCATTACGTCAGATTGCCATCCACACCGGTTGTTGGCACGCAAGGAACGATCACCGTTTACTATGAAGGACATCCCCATGAAGCACTTCGCGCACCTTGGGATGGTGGTATCACATGGACAACGGACGGCAATGGCCATCCTTTCATTGCTTCCTCGTGCCAAGGGATCGGAGCCAGTATCTGGTGGCCATGCAAGGATCATATGTACGATGAAGTAGATAGCATGGATATCAGAGTGACTACTCCTGAGCATCTTATGGATGTATCCAATGGAAGATTGGTAGATGTCAGCGAGTCACCTGAAGCCAAGACAAAGACCTTTCACTGGAAAGTACGCAATCCAATCAATAATTACGGTGTAAATCTAAGTGTCGGTGATTATGTACACTTTGAAGAAGTGTATGAGGGAGAGCGAGGCGCACTGGATGTGTCCTACTACGTATTAAGGGACAACCTACAGAAGGCTAAACTACAGTTTGAACAAGTTCCCAAAATGCTTGAGGCATTTGAGCATTGGTTTGGTCCGTACCCATTTTATGAAGATGGCTTTAAAATAGTGGAAGTACCCTATTTAGGCATGGAGCATCAGAGTGCTGTCACATATGGCAACAAATATATGAATGGATATCTCGGCAGAGATCTCAGTGATTCAGGTTGGGGATTAAAGTTTGATTTTATCATCATACACGAATCCGGGCATGAATGGTGGGCCAATAATATAACCTATCGAGACATCGCAGATATGTGGATTCATGAATCCTTTACGGCTTATTCGGAGGCCTTATTTTTGGAGTATTACTATGGCAAAAAAGCCGGCCTTCAATATATCATGGGTGTGAGGCGAATGATTAACAATGACCACCCAATCATAGGGCCATATGGTGTCAATGTTGAAGGGTCAGGCGATATGTATTATAAGGGCAGTAATATGCTACATACGCTCAGGCAAATCGCCAACAATGATGAACAATGGAGATCTATGTTGAGGGGTCTTAACGAGCGATTTTACCATCAGACCGTTACAACGGATATGATTGAAACCTATATGGCGGAGTTTCTCGATTTGGATCTCGATGCTTTTTTTGATCAATATCTGAGACATACTGAGCGACCTACTCTTGAGTATTATTACAAAGACGGATATATCTTGTATAGATGGAACCACGTGGTGAAGGGTTTTTCAATGCCTGTCAAAATATGGATTGATCAAATCCCATATGACCTGTCTCCCCAAACGAGATGGAAACGCATGGCTATAGACAGTATCCCTGAGCATATAGTAATAGACCAGAATTTCTATGTAGTGGGTACTCAGATTATAAGATAATCAAGCAGAACGTATCTTGTGTCTCTGTTGCTCAATCTAACTCTACTTCCCATCCTGAGTAAAATCCGAAGTACTTATCTGCGGCTTGGGATAGTTCAAGGGTAATCTCCGAAATCCAGAGGGTTTTAAGATGATCCTTACGCTCAAATATTAGTTCATAAGGCAATACATCCTCGGGCATATGACGCTCATCAACAGTCTTAAACCCTCGTTCCCGGACAACTCTTTTAAAATCCCTGCGATTTTCTTTTGAACTGAATGCAGCAGTATGCCTGAGCAATCTTTTAACTTTGATGTCTTCCCCGGCCTCTTGAAGTTGACCAATGACTTTTTGATTGATCATCGTCTGAATTAAGAATGCGTCCGGAAATAAAAACTCCAAGTAACCATGCCAATCAGCATCCTTGATGAGTTCATACTCATACCCTTGTTCAAGGCCATACTTACTTATAATAGAATTTAAGCCAACGGTATCCTTCATATAGGAATACGACCTGATTTTGCACCCATGCGAAAACATCCCAACAGACTCTATATACGTATAAAGAGAAATGAGACTGTCGATAGCATCAAAAAGCGCAATCTTTTGTTCAATCTCCACTTGTGGGGCAAATCCGTTATGATCACAAGAATCATTGGCCGTTTCAATCACCAGCAGATAGGGGAGATTCTTGAGCGGAGCAAATCGCTTCCAATCCATATTAATCAATACCTCTCCCGGTTGTCCTTCCCAAGTGGCTTGATAAACGTCCCATTGAGCCTCCAAATTCAACATAATTGCCATCAACAAGAACCCAAGACATGAGATACGAATCGAAGTCATTTATAACTGTTTGTTTATATTATTGGTACGTACTGGATTGGCTAGGCGAGGCTCTTTTAGAATGACATAGCCAACCCTACGAAATGAAAATATTCTGAAGTGTAAGAGTTCAACGACTTGAAAGTAGCCCAACAATATGATTTTAAACAACTTCCTCATATGAATGCAAAGGTAATTCTTGTAAAAAGAAATCATTCTTATAGAAATCATAAAAATATCCGGTAACAACTCTGAATACACCCTTACACTAGCATCTTGAATATCCACAAGTCTCGGACATTTGCTTGTCGCAAATATCAAGTGGGGCTTACCATAAAAGTAAGATCTCTTTTATTGAGGTGATTATCCTTCGTACATCGGTACTATCAATCATCGATCACCTGTCCGACCATCTGTCTAAATTTCCATCCTGTTTCATCTTTTACATCTCCCCGTGTTTGCTTCAGAATGATCCCGATAATCTGCTCTTTAGGATCGGCAAAATAACTCGTATTGAAGTAACCGCCCCATTCAAAAGTACCCGTACTACCTTGACCCCCTCTGTCCTCTCCGAGGTCATTTAATACGGCAAAGCCAAGACCAAACCCTTTGGTTCCATCTCCCGATAACTGCAACTCACCCAATTGATTGGAGAGTATAGCGCTCACCGTAGTCCTACTCAAGAGGCGCGTGCCATTGAGTTGACCACCATTGAGATACATCTGCAAGAACGTGGCGTAATCTCGAGCGGTACTGGACAATCCCGCTCCGCCGGAAAAAAAACGCTTGGATCCCGCGATCGGATAATCCGGATCGTAAAAAGTAACCGGATATCGATGCCAATGACCATCTACCTTGTGTTGTATGGCTACCAGTCGTTCATACTTAGATTCCGGCAAATAAAACCAAGTATCCGACATCCCCAAAGGCTCAAAAATCCTAGTTCGAAAAAATTCGTCCAACGGCACACCGGAGATAACTTCTACTAAGTAGCCCAACACATCTACCCCTTCACTATAGGTGAATTGCGCTCCCGGTTCATGGTGAAGCGGCAACCCTGCCAACTTCAGAACACTCTCTTCGATACTTATATCTTCTGTTGTAAAAAGATCCGTAATGCCTGCTTTGGCGTATATCTTTTTAAATCTTGCGTCTCCATCTATAACACCATAACCAAGTCCGGAGGTATGTGTCAACAAATGTCGGATTGTAATCTGATGTTCCGCCGGTATCGCTATATATGTTGTATCTGATTCGATCAATGAATCAAGGATGGTCGTATTGCTAAATGCCGGAATATACTTCGATATGGGATCATCCAATCGAAATCTCCCTTCCTCCCACAACATCATGACAGCAGTAGATGTAATGGCCTTAGTCTGAGAAGCAATTCTAAATATATCGTCCTTGTGGAGTTGGCGGCCACGATCGACATCAGCCATACCATACGCCTTATGATAAACAATCTTCCCATGTCGAGCTATTAACGCTACGACACCTGGAACAGAGCCATTCTCGACGGCTTCTCTGCACATGGCATCTATACGAGATATGCGCTCCCAAGAAACACCGACTGTAGCCGGATCACCTGCGACAAGTGGATCACTAAGGTCAGGCGTGGTGGTCTGAGCGCTAAGACTACTAAAAAAGAAAAATGTAACTATTAAAACCCGAAAACTCATTTTATATATCATACACCGAAGATAAACATTCTGACAGATAAATTTAAATGACGCTATCTTAGCCACACACATATTCTTATTCCGACTGCACCTATACATGCCCTATAGCAATATGACTGCAAGCAAATACTAGTGTTTAAATATAACAGACAGAAAAAACGATGTTGATCCCGTGGCTATATTTCTAAGCAAGTGAGAGACTAAGTTCAGACCGATTTATAATATAAAAAGCAATCACCATATTGGGCACCCAACAAAGCCAAGCAACAATACGATAAGCCTCTTCAAATGTCCCAAAATACATAATTAACAACGGTAACCAAATCCTCAAGGTTACGGCGGCAAAACATGCTGCATAACTATATATCATCATCTTCTGATGTCGCTTGACATCCCCATTTTTTATGTAGAGAAATGACAGAATCGTAGTGGTCAACCATATAACTCCCAACATCATAAATCCAACTGTCGAAACAATTCCACCAGTGGCAAAATAAGCTATATATATTCCCGCTGTACCGCTCAACACCACACTCACTACATAGATTTTTCCTATTGTCCCATGTAATTTTAGGTTTTTCAATCTAAACTTCGCCACAAACTGAATCCACCCTATCAATAATGCCACTCCTCCCAAGAGAATGTGTGTATAAAATCCAATGTTCCAAATCGTATCTGTGAGAAGTAGTTCCCTTTTAGAACTCAAAAGTCCAAACTTGCGATCTATGAGAAAATAAATCACGGGGTATAGCCCGATAGCAATTGACAAGGTGGCAAAAAGACACCAAGAAGTTTTATAAGCGATTCTGTTTATCCAAGTCATTTATATTACATAAATTAAAAAAAAATCATTGTTTAGATTACAACTATATACATTCTTTCTGCGAGCACACCAAAGCCTTACTACTACTTTTGGCAAGACATCTATTGTCCATACATTACTTGCTGAATCTGTCTCCATGTGATCAGTTTTATATCCTCTTTTTCCAATATCTCTCTACAACGCTTGCTCGTGAAGAAGTCAAAATCTTCTTGACGCCATTTCGCTCCCCACATAGGATGATCCACAGACAATCCTTGCATCTCTGCATTGTCGTACGCAGTGTGAATCAAGAGTATCTGAACACCGGAAGTAAGATTTGATAGTACCATTTCGTAATACGAGGCCAAACCTGAAGCAAAGTCCTCAGGAGAGGCGCTATACGTTCTCTCGATGATAATATCTGTGGGTCGCAACAATGACTTGAATGAATCCGGTATTGATTGTAAAAAGAAGCGGCTAATCCAGACGGGCATCTTATACTCTCTTCCAAGCTTCAGATACACTTCAAATATCTCAGGAGAAGAAAATACAAGACACCCCATGTGAGTGTCTAAATGCGTAGGAACAATACCCAATCTATAGGCCTGCTCTATCTGAGCCTTCAACTCTACTTCTACTTCTTCCAAAACTGCATGCTTAGCAAAATCCAAACAATTGTCATATAAGTATCCATTGCTATCTATAAGACTTGGCACTTCATTTCGAGAAGCCATAGGACCCCATTTGATATATTGCCACTCACTTGTTAGTGTAAGATGAAGTCCTAAATCTACCCACGGATTATCCTTGGCAAATGCTGCTATCTCAGGAACCCACGGACAAGGCATCATAATACTTCCCGAATTGACAACTCCACTTGTCATGGCTCTAATACTCGCTATATTTTCTGAGTGCGCAACTCCCAAATCATCGGCATGAATAATCAACAACTTATCATCCGCACTATACCCCAATTTCTCCACTAATGACAGTTGGGCATTGGTCAATGGTGACATAAGTGTCAATACACTCAATACAAATAATCTTATTATCATTACTTTTCTATTTTATTTTCTCATACATCTTTATCCAATCCTCAACTGATATTTTACTACATAACATTCCAATCAACTGATACGGTATATCATCCATACGCTTAAAGCGTACACAGCTCTTGCCCATATTCAGTTTGTATTTACTGTACTTGGGATACTCTTTTTGAAACCAAGCCAGAGTCTTCTCATCCGCATACAATCCCATGTGATACAAGGCTACAAAGTTCTTCTGAGAGGCCACATTTATAAAGGGCAAAGGAAGAGATGGATCGCAATGATACCCTGCCGGATATCGTTCATGAGGTACAACATATGCAATCATTCCATAGCCCATCGTTTCTACAAATCCCTCCGGCAAGTGCTTCTTGATCACACCTGTCAATAGTTCTATTGCGATACCTCTTTCAAGAGGTAATTCTTGAATGTACTCCTTTGGGGAGCTAGCGTGGCTTTTCATAGCTCTTAGTTCAAAAAAAAATACTTCCGTGTGACTTCATTACAAGAGTAATGAAGTCGGTATCAGATACACCAATACATAGACAAAGCAAAGAAACGAATAGACGAGAAGAACATCTCAGACATGTAATATCAATAAAAAGACAACTCTAATGTTACTATTCAGGAGGGTGTTTTTGAGATAAAAAAAGGCAATCTTTTCCTCAGATGACGCTTATTTTTTGAGGCATAGCAGCGCTACGGCGAAAAAAATAGCGTAAATATGACGGGAAAAGTGTTTTTTTTAGCCAAAATGACGCCTACCTGAATAGTAACACTCTAATAGCACTTTATGATATAGTACCTAGGTGACATTTCGGTTTGGATACTGTGAACAAAAGTTACAGATGGTATTTCAGACGACAAAAAAACCATTTGTCATACCCCAATAATTCCGTATATTAGGCACACATTATTCTATAACTATTACACAATTCAACTTGAGATGAAAAAAAATATGGGCACGACTGACAAGGTCATCCGATTCGTTATTGCCATTATTATTGGTATCCTGTACTACACTCAGGTGATCTCAAGCACACTGGCTATTATATTGCTTGTCATTGCCGGTATATTTATCCTTACGAGTTTTATTAGTTTTTGTCCCTTGTATGCTCCGTTTGGTATCAACACAAGTGATGCCGAGGATTAGCACATAAGTGGTGATCGATTTCTCAATTTGTTCATGGATGGATGTGGGATAACTCAGTGCTTTACAATCGTTTTAAAATATTGGTTCCGGTCATGGCCGTAGCTGTCAGTACGCCTGAAAATAACGCACCCCCGACACCTGCCGTCACAATGTCCTGTCCGGTGAGATAGAACCCTCCAATCGACGTGCGGGGCTGAAGGCAACGTTGGCGGAAACGTTGCGGAGTATGACTGAGGCCATAAATCTCACCCTTGTCATAATTGACAAAATGCTGCGTTGTCAAAGGCGTGGACAATTCGTGATACGAAATCTTGCCCTCGAGATGTGGCAAGCGTTGGTATAGTTTCTTTAACAATCGTTGCGCGATCTTTTCTTTGAGCTGTTCGTAGTTTTTGCCTCGCTTCTTCCACTTAGTTCCCTCCCAAGATCGAAAAGTATCATAAGGCAATAAAGTAATGATTTCAATAGTGCTATGACCGGGATAGCGGTTAATCCAGTCGGGATCCTTGGCCGAGGGAAATGAAATATAGACCATGGGAAATGGCGCAGTGATATCATCTAAATATCGCTCTACACATCTATCATGATCTACATCATCGGGGTAGATCCAAAAATTGGCCTTGGGCAATCCGAGTTCTTCGGCAGTCCCTTCAAGTCCGACGTACAGACATGTATGAGCCACCGAACGTTCGAGTGATTGTAATGGGGACATCAATCCATGTTGAGATACTATGTGCCGAGGCAACAATTTAGAATATGTATTTAGAATACCGATACTACTGACGACACGGTCAGCACGAATCACTCGATCATCTGACATTCTAACACCGTAAACTCGATTGTACTCAATCAAAACTTCATCGACTTGGGCTCGTACAAGTATAGTGCCTCCTCCGGACTCAATCACCGGATCAATGGATTTTACAATCTGAGCCGAACCACCAACCGGAAAATATCCACCCGCAAAATAGTGTCGCACAACAGAGGCATGCATGGCAAAACTACTCTGTCCCGGTGGCAATCCATAATCTCCATATTGACCCGTCAGTACTTTGATCAACTGGTCGTTGTCCGTGAGCTTGCGCAAAACTTCCAAGGTAGTCAGATCCGAGTACTTGTAAAAAGAACGTCGCAACATACCCATCGACAGTTTTTGTATGACCTTAGGGAGAGCCTTGTCCATGTAAAAACCCCTACTCGCCTTAGTCGCTTTAAATACTAAATCTATGTATGCGGCAACCGCCTCTTCCTCCTCGGGAAAATAAGACAATATCTGTTCTTTGAATTTACCCACCCCTTTGACAAAATCATAAACCTCCGTACCAATTACAATGCGATCATAGACCGCCCCGATATCTGCCCATTGCAATTGCCCATTCGTAATATAATCAAACAACTTACGCATTACACTCGTCTCCCGACCTACCTCTCCTATGTAGTGTATCCCAACATCCCATTCGTAACCCTTGCGCTTAAAAACATGAGTGAACCCACCTGCAGTATAGTGTTGTTCCAATACCAATACTCGCTGGCCTTCTTTCGAAAGCAAAGCACCCGTGGCTAAACCACTCATACCCGAACCAATGATGATCGCATCATAACGATCCGCCAAAACCGGTTTCTGCATGTAGGATTGAATCATCTTTCTAGGTGTTATTGGCAAACAAGATAGACATCTCAATTATAAATGTTTGGTACTTACTAAACAATTTTCTTGCCTCCCTGCAACCACTCTTATAGAAATCTATCGTCAAAATACGACTCCGTAGCCGGAGAGGCAATTATTAAAAACTCTCAACATGGATGAAAGCAAGTTTACTAGTGCGGGCGAGCCATGTTGCTTTACGCGGGCGCGGGTGCCTGCTTGCGGGAAGCTTTTAAAGCAACTTGAACTTTTGGTTCTTTTGCTTCAAGGCAAAACGAACATACAAAATATCGTCTTGGGACGATAATCATGTCTTTG
>JAJRXG010000100.1 GCA_024276375.1 Bacteroidota bacterium
TCAGAATAACCTATTGGATGACATTGAGATGATTGAAGATCCTCATTTTGGATTTCATATTCCCACAAAGTGTCCTGCCGTACCACCTCAATTGCTACAACCGCGAAATACTTGGGCAGATGCTGCCCGATACGATGCTGCTAAGACTAAATTGATTCATCTGTTTCAGTCCAATTTTGAAACTTTTGAGGATGATGTCAATCCAGCTATTCGTTTAGCAGGGCCGGTTTTAAAACCCCAGCTTGTGACTTGACGGCATGGGTTTTTTGACATATTAGTCGATGGTAGTAGGAGGGGTCATACGGGGGTGACCTCTCTTCTATTATTGTGCTGTATCCGGTTAAGGTGCAACATCTATTCTGGAGATAAGTCCCTAGTTGGCCATCAAAGTTTGTATGAATTAGTGTTAAAATATCCAAATTTATCCTATATTCATGTCGCATCACTGCCATCAACTATGAAATTGCCAGCTTTTCTATGGATTATCGTCATCCCATTGTTCTGTACACCGTATCTGAGCGCTCAAATCTCGAGTAGTACCATCAAAAAAGAACTCGAGGGGTTAAAAGGTAGTGCATACCTCAAGCGAGCATTTCGTGGAGCTGAGGAAATGATCGAAGTAAATGAGTTTAACAATGCTATGTTTTTTCTCAACAAAGGCGTTAAGAAAGCTAAATCAATGGGCGAGAATCCAGAGATTGCAATGCTGTTAAATAAGTCCATAATAATTGTTGAGCGCTTTCCCTCTGAGGTAAAGTATTATAAAGAATTTATCAAAGCCACTAACGAATTAATCAAGAAGGATCCGCCCTTAGACTTTATCAACAGATCCATATCTATTGTTGACATAGCGCAATCCAAAGCTCCCGACAAATTAAAATCCAAGGTAGAAGACCTAGCTCAGAAGTTAACAATTCTACTAGAGACTACCAAAAAGGAAGTTGTAGAAGATCAAAAGAAAATTGAACTAAAGGAGTTCAAAAAAATGAAAAAGGAAGAAGCATTTGAAGAATTGGAAAAGCTAAAAACAGAAAGAGAGCGGCTCGAAATGCTTCAAATACGGCTATCTCAAGCGATTGACGAGAATGAAGAACTCCTCTCACGACGCACGACGATCATCAACAATATGACCAAAGAGCAAGCTAAAAAAGAGGCCATCATCCAATTTAACAAACGCGTGATTGATTCGTTAAATTTTACCGCCAAATTGGACTCAATGGCTCTCATCAGCAACGAAAGATTGATTAATGAACAAGAGTCGCGGCTGGCATTGCAGGCATCAACATTAAAGCTAAAAGATTCGGAACTCAACTTGAAGAACTCAAGGCAAAAACTATTTGCTTCCTTGGCTGCCCTAGGCTTACTATTGGTGGGATTTCTCTCGTGGGTAGTTTATGCAAACAAGAAAAACTATCGGATCTTAGAGAATAAGAATATTGAGATAGAAAAGGAAAAAGAACGATCAGAGGCATTATTGCTCAATATATTACCCAAATACATCGCGAATGAGCTAAAAGAAAATGCCGTTGTCCAAACGCGTATGATCGCACAATGTACTGTTGTCTTTACGGACTTTGTAAACTTTAGTCAGATATCCAAAGAGCTCACCCCGCAAGAGTTAATCGGCGCCTTGGATGAATGTTTTCGGAGCTTTGATGAGATTGTATCGAGACATAATATTGAAAAAATCAAAACTATAGGAGATTCATATATGTGTGCCGGTGGTGTTCCCGTCCGCAATGATACCCATGCTATAGATGCCGTAAATGCAGCATTTGAAATGATTGAGTTTTTGGATCAGTGGAATGCCCAACGAGAGGAAGAAAACAAGCCACGCTTCGATGCCCGCATTGGGATTCATTCAGGATCAATTATCTCAGGAGTCGTCGGAGCCAAAAAATTTGCGTATGACATTTGGGGAGATACCGTTAACATCGCGGCACGACTCGAAAGCACATCTGCTGCTCAAAAGATAAATATCAGTGATACTACATACCAGTTGATAAAAAATCACTATCAATGTATCAAAAGAGGCAGCTTGAGCGTTAAGAACATGACTGACTTGGAAATGTACTTTGTTGAAGCATCAATCGCTTGATATAGAACAGCGTTTTGGTGCTATTTAAACCCAAGAAACTTAGTCATTGTTGATCCGATATGCAGTCATGAAGGATATTAAAACCATACTTTATAAGATTTTAAGTGAAGATCTATCTCAATGTTTATACTATCATAATATTGGACATACGATAGATGTCCACGAAGTATGTAAGTTTTACATCAAATATTACGACATCTCTCCTTCAAGAGCACATCTCTTGGAAATTGCTGCCGTGGGTCACGACATTGGCTTTACACAGACATACCACGACCATGAAGTCCTAAGCCGGGAGATCACTTTAGACCTTATGGATCAATATGGATATTCGGAGGAAGATAAGCAGCTTGTAGGGCAAATGATCCTTGCTACCAAGATTCCTCAGTCTCCATCATGCTTCTTGTCCAAAGTCTTGTGCGACGCAGATCTGGACTACCTAGGACGAAGGGATTTTATCTCCATTGGGCAACAACTAAAAGAAGAGTGGCTGCACTATAATATCCTCAAGGATGCCGCTCAATTTGATGGAATCCAAATTGGGTTTTTGGAAAAACATTCCTATCATACGGACTATGCCATCAGGTTTCGTCGCCCGGAAAAGAAAAAGCATCTGGACAGATTGATGTCCAAAGCAGTGTAAAATGGCCTCAAAAAATAAGCGTCATCTGACGAAAAAATTGCCTTTTTTGATCTCAAAAGCACCCTCCTGAATAGTAACGTTTATGTTATTTTTGTTGCAAAATGATTACATTGAGGAAGAAAATGATTGAAGGAAATCTGCCTATTGAGCTGGATACTGTAATTTATGATACCTGTGGAGTATAGATCCCTTTTGACTCCCATTATTATAGATGTTTTTGAATATAACTAGGAAAGAAGATCTAGCTAAACCCTTGAGCATTTTTGTCTTATGTAAAATTTGCGTATTTCTCAATAAACTCAATACACATATCATGAAGTATATTATTATTCTAATTGCTATATTAGGTCTTCAGATTCATACCAATGCACAGGAGCAGGTCAAACCGGATCATCGTCCACAGTCTGTCGTACAAGACCCTCTCAATATTAGAAAAGCCGAGGATGTTACAAAAGTGGATATTCTTGAGGCCTTGGAGATGACAGGTGTATATATTCACAAAATTGATATCGGAGCGTTCCATCAGAAAAATCATCTTACCTTGAAGGTAGAAGAATGGCACAATGGAAAAAAGCTATGGTCAGAGCTGTTATATGACGACGATAACCTCTATACCTATCAGTCCTTGAGCGATGCAGAGTACTATCGTGATTATTTGCAAGGGATAAGAATCATCGCTAAGAATATGGATGACAATGCTATTAAGATAAGCATAAGAATAGGCGATCTACTTTCTACCAGAATTTACCAAATGCAAAAGAGCACAGAACCGATTCAGTTTTTTGAATGGCGGAAGTACAGGGATACGCATTGGAAGCTGAACAAAGAAGTCCCTTTGGCGATATATGCATCCTCGTGGAAAGATCCTAAATACGATATTTACAGATTTTGCGGTACGTTGGTTTTGGGAGATAATGATGCCGATACCAAGGAGCTTTTGGAGAGCTCTCCCAACTATCTCTTATTCACACTTACAACAACGGAGATTAAAGATTGAGCGGGAGTTTACATCAATACAGGTCAACAATATCAGAATACGAGAGGATACTATAAGTTGATAGGCAAGATGAATGGGAGCAATGTGCCGTACTTGGCGTATATATAGGCATCCAGAGACAACTGAGATACATAGTACGGTCATGGCCATTCATTCTCGCGGCAGAAGTGATCTCTATCGCTTGGAGATACAAGCGATAGATAGCAACTAAATGATGCTTAGTGTAGGCTTGTCAAGAGGTCTCAGAGATGATATTGGGGTCAGATAAACTATTTGCGTCGCAAAATCTCGATTGTCTATGCTCTAACTAGTATTATTGCACCCACAATCGTTGGGTTCTGTATAAAATAGCTTGCCCAATTGAAGTAAGAGATATGTCACAGCAAGATAGTTCCAGATATAGTCAACGAGGTGTATCGGCGTCCAAGAGTGAAGTACATGAGGCGATCAAACATCTCGACAAGGGTTTGTTTCCACTAGCATTTTGCAAAATATTGCCCGATTTGACAGGAGGGGATCCCGCTTACGCAAATATAATGCATGCAGATACGGCGGGCACTAAGACCAGCCTCGCCTACATATATTGGCAAGAGACAGGCGATATGTCAGTATGGAAGAATATCATCCAAGATGCCATCGTGATGAACATTGATGACATGGCATGTGTCGGATGCGTCTCCGATATCATCCTCTCTTCGACGATCGGCCGAAACAAGTCTGTTATCCCCGGAACAGTGATAGCAGCGGTCATACAAGGCACTCAAGATTTTGTGGATCAAATGAAAGACTTGGGTGTTGAGCTTACATTGGCAGGAGGGGAGACTGCGGATGTAGGAGACATTGTAAGAACCATAGATGTGGGGATTACGGCATTTGGGAGAATCAAGCGTGTTGATACTATTGTTAATGATATGCAGGATGGAGATGTCATTGTCGGACTTGCTTCTTATGGTCAAGCGAGTTATGAATCAAGATACAATGGAGGTATGGGTAGCAATGGACTCACCAGTGCACGTCATGATGTACTGGATAGTATCTATCGTACTAAATATCCGGAGAGTTACGATCCTATGATCGATGAGTCCCTCGTCTATTGTGGTAGTAGATTGCTGACCGATACAATCCGTATAAATGATGAAGATATCTCAATAGGTCAATTAATACTATCACCGACTAGGAGCTACATCCCAGTCCTAAGGCAAATAATCGAGCAACATAAATCGCAAATCTCCGGTATCATACATTGTACGGGAGGCGCGCAGACCAAGGTGATGAAATTTGTTAAAAACAAAAAAATCACAAAAGACAACTTACTGGAGATACCTCCATTGTTCCGATTGATTGAGAGAGAATCCGGTACACCTCGTCGGGAGATGTATGAAGTATTCAATATGGGACATCGCATGGAGATATATTGCAAACCTCAAGTGTCAGATGCGATCATTGAGATTTCTAAGGCTTATCATATCGATGCTCAAGTCATCGGCTATGTTGAAGATGCTGATGCCAATGAATTGATCATCACAGATGAGCAGGATACATATCACTATTGACCAAGTATAACTTTTAACCCCACTCTCGCTCGATGCCATTACACAACAACGATATTCTCAGACGACTCAGATATGCTTTTGATTGGAAGGACGAAGACATGATCAGATTGTTATCGCTGGCCGGTCAAAATAGAGAAAGATCCGAAATCGTCGCTTGGTTTAAAAAGGACGAAGACCCTCAATCCAAGATATTTGTGGATGTAGATCTTGCCGCATTGCTCAATGGTTGGATTATAGAGCGCCGTGGAAAGAGAGAAGGGCCTCTGCCCATTGCGGAAGCCGAACTAAGCAACAATATGATTCTTAGAAAAATCAAAATTGCGCTAAATTATAAAGATGAGGATATGTTACAAATCTTTGCATTGGCACAGAAGAAGATCAGCAAGCACGAGTTAAGTGCCTTCTTTAGAAAGCCATCCCAACAGCAATATCGCGATTGCCAAGATCAATATTTGCGGAGTTTCCTCAAGGGCTTACAGCTGAAATATCGCAAGTGATATTGTGATAGCTAATACGGTTATTCTGTCGTCCTGTCACTTGAAAGGCGATCCGTAAGTAAGGATCATCACCCTCCATAATGTTGGATATCAGTTGTATATCCCCAACCAAAAAAAA
>JAJRXG010000101.1 GCA_024276375.1 Bacteroidota bacterium
CTAACTCCTTAGACAACTCCGTAACTGAGGGGCGATAATATTTTGTGTCATTATTGATATCATAACAGTATATACTAATTTTGTATATCTTTGGTGCATACAATTGTAATCATGAAGACAATATCATTAAAAATTGACGATGCTATCTTTGGAGAAACCGAAAAGATTCTTTCTGGAATTAAGAGGTCCAGAAACAGATATATAAACGAGGCGATTGATTATTATAACAAACTTCAAAGAAGGTTGATGCTTGAAAAGCAACTGAAGAAAGAATCTGAACTAGTCAGTAATGAATCCTTGTTCGTACTTCGAGAGTTTGAAGAATTTGAGTATGGCGATTAATCAATTCGATATTTGGATAGCAGATTTGAATCCTCAAATTGGTACAGAACCGGGAAAAGCGAGGCCAGTTTTAATTGTTCAGACTGATTTGTTGAACAAAATCCCACACCCTTCAACAATCATATGCCCTATCACAACAAGTATAAACATGAATATTCACATACTAAGAGTTCCTCTCAAAGAAGGAATGGCTAACCTTCATCAGGATTGTGATATAATGATTGACCAGATTCGTGCAATAGATAATAATAGGTTAGTAACCAAAGTGGGCAGTTTGCCAATAGACTTAATCCCATTGGTTAAAGAAAACATACGGATAATTCTCGATTTAGAGTAAAGCACGATGCTATATGACGCATAGACTAGATCTCACTAAAGCTCTGAAAGATCGAAATATGAATAGATATCAATAATTGTGACAAAACTCCGTAGCCGGAGCGCCAACAATCATCAATAATGGTGAGCCATAGCGACAATATCCAATCAATAATGGTGACAAAACACTTTTCTCACATCCATCATTCAACAATGATTCCTTTGCTAAAAGTTACTTCCATGAGCATTCCGGAGCATAGAGCTTTGATCTCTATGGCCTGACCTTCACGATATTTTTTTAGATTTTCGGATTCTCCGGACTCAAGTGTGATCACTGCTATGGGCTCTGATGAGCTACTTCGTAATATGACTACCATAGCGCCATCTTCATCTTCATACATCTCATCAATGATGCCGGATACTTGGACTACCTTCCCCAGATACTTTGTCTGTGCCGCTTGTTCATCCTCACTGAAAGCTTTATATATTTCTGTAGCACTGATGGAGGCATCTACATTTTTGGATTTGACAGAAGCTTGAGGCCACTTGAGAATGATGACATATGCGATGAGGACTAGAGCCAATATGATGGTCAAGACACGGATGATTTTATGAAGGAGCTGATTTTTTTTCATGATTGGGTTATAATTGTTGCATCAAAAGTAAGGAATTTCAAATATCCGATAGTTTTTTTCGCCTAGGGTAGTACAGTACTATTTTCTTCTCATTTTTTTATATCACAAATGGGATAGTCAAAGTCCTCTGAACGACCTATCCTTGAGACGAGTATGATACAATCAAGGGCTATAGATCAAAAAATATAGGTTCGTGGATATGAACTCGAGAAATGCGTCATATCGGATCGATTCAGAATATGTACTTTTGTAAATCTGGCAAAATAGAGAAGGATTCTGTGTATCGAAACAGGATCACTTCTCCTACTTTTAATTGAAAAGATTGCACTATTTATGATCATCACTTATCTGATAATAGGATTTACTTGTCTGATATCCTATCGGGCATTTCAGGATCCTGCACTTTCTGAGGGATTGAGTCATAGTCCATATGGCGAAGTCCATGAAGGACAGTATTATCGACTGGTGACCGGGGCATTAGTTCATGGAAGTTGGGAGCATTTGATCATCAATATGTGGGTGTTATACCAATTTGGAGGGATTGTAGAGTATGTTTTTAAAGATCGATATGGAGTCATGATGGGAGGAATGATCTATCTGGTTTTGTATTTCACTGCCAGTATAATGGCTGACATGGGTACACTTCTCGAACACAAAGACAACCCTCGATTCAGAAGCATTGGTGCATCCGGGGTGACAAGTGCCTTGGTCTTTATATATGTCCTGTTCGACCCATGGCAGATGTTCATATTTCCACCTGTACCGGCGATTATATTTGCTGTACTATACATTCTTTGGAGTTCATGGGCCAGCAAAAATCGAAATGATCATATTGATCATCTGGCGCACTTATATGGCGGATTGTATGGTATTCTGTTTATGCTTGTCGCGTATCCGGGCATTCATACGATTTTTCTGAGCAAATTGCTAAGCCCTGGATTTTTCTAGTACGTAAGAGCAGAACATCTGATGCAATGGAATAGAGACACTGCCTTTGCAGAATTGGGCTACTCAAGATCTAGTGTTGCACAAGTGTGCCATCTTGCATGACAAAACGCTGTTTTACATGTGCCAGTACATCTTCTTTGTAGAAATAACAATCGCGCATTTCTTTGTTGGAAAACAGCTTTAGCTGGTCACCATAATGGGGCGAGTCCTTTTGCGTACTGTTGCCATAGCTCATAAGTACTTTGGCTTTCACACGATCTCCAAACTCTATAACACTCTGCCAGGAGTCTCCTCCTGAGATATAGTATTTCCCATCCTCTTGAAGTCCTCCAGACCAAGCGACTCTAAAGATACCTACTGATCCATCGGCTCCGTTGCCCGGCAAATCATGGTCGCCGTACTTGATGCGATAGATATCTCCCCAAGCAACATCCAGAGGCGTACCCCCTTGACGAAAATGGGCAACCACATCTTCCAAGGCCTTAACGGCCGCAGCCGGATCTGCCAGACCGTCCGGTGTCGTCCTTACGTGTTCCAATGACCACTGTACCTTATAGATGTCCTTATTCCTTGGCCCCAAAGTATGTGCCCAAGCGTAAAACAAGGCCATCCCTCTACTGTCCTTATCTGCGTTACGATCCCAAGCGTTGAGTACTTTCATGGCAGAGCGACTATCATCTGAGCCATATTGATCTACAGCAGCATTGAGATCATCCAATAGGCGATCTGCCATTTCGATTCTCGTGGATTTTTTATAACTGACCAATTCTTCAAAGGTGATGGAATCATCTTCATCCATCATACGTGCCGCTCGCTGTGGTCGAAAAGTCATCCTTCGTGGAGCCATATATGGCGGATAGTTGTCCGCGTCTAACTGCATCGGAAAGGTAGAAGTCCACGGTGGATCATTGGCATTCTGTAGGTATCCGCTTGGAGGATTTTGTGTTTTGGGCAATTCGGC
>JAJRXG010000102.1 GCA_024276375.1 Bacteroidota bacterium
AAAATCTGGATATATCCACTATGAAAAATCTTTTGTGGATCGAAAACCTAAAACACAGTATGAGGCGACGGAATTGGGTCGCAGATCCTTCCGTAAACACTTAAAAGCACTGGAAGAAATACTTAAAATGTAATTTTTTTTAACCATAAACTTTGATAAACAAAGTACTTTAATATTGTATTATGAAGCAAGAATTATCTACCTATGATCGGCTATCTAAATGGCTAAGACAATCTCGTACGCTGAAGTTATTGACAATTGGATCTATCATTCTGATATTGCTTATACCTTCATCTATGATTCAGTCCATTATCTATGAAAGAGAGGGGCTGCGATCTGAATCGGTCAATTCGGTACAGAACACATGGGCTGGACAACAAGTCCTTTGTGGTCCTATATTGAGTATTCCGGTTTCATCCATTCATTTAGTTGATGACAAACCCTTTATTAAAAATAGTTTTGTTCATATATTGCCGCAGAGTTTGGATGTATCAGTTTCGGTACAGCCCAAAACACTAAAGCGGGGAATATACGAGGTGGTAGTGTACAATTCTCAGTCATCGTTTAAGGGTAGTTTTGATATTGAACGGTACTTGACAGATGATATGTATCACGAAGTGATGTGGAACAAAGCATTTCTGACCATTGGCATATCCGATTTGCGCGGTATACAATCAGAGCTCAAGATTACTTGGAATGACATTAGTCAAAGTGTAACAGCTGGATCTAAGATCCCTGATATAGTTAACAGTGGTGTCACTTTAGATGTAGATCTTAGTGATAAGACACTTAGAGCAAATATTACATTTGAGTTTTTTTTAGACTTGCAAGGTAGTGATGAGTGGTCGATGATTCCATTGGGAAGTACAACTAATCTGCGACTTACATCACCGTGGACGTCTCCGAGTTTTGTGGGGCACTTTTTGCCAGATGAGCGCAATGTCAATGCAGAAGGATTTAAGGCAGTTTGGAATCTATTGGAACTTAATAGATCATTTCCTCAGACATGGCAGGGGTCCTCGGATTACGGTATAAACCAGAGCGCATTTGGTGTGAAATTGCTTTTGGAGATGGACGACTATAAGAAGAGTATGCGCTCTGCCAAGTATGCTGTTATGACGATTGGATTTACATTTTTAGTTTTCTTTCTTGTTGAGATATTGAATAAGCGCCGTATTCACCCATTTCAATATACACTTGTGGGACTTGCCTTATGTTTGTTTTATATTCTACTGGTTTCTATTACTGAGCATACGTCCTTTGATATGGCCTATATTATTGCTTCTATAATTGTTATCCTCTTGATCTCTGTTTATTCTCTTTCTATTTTTATGAATAGGAAAATCAGCTTAGCGCTATCGATGTTTTTGATATCAGTCTATGGGTTTGTATTTGTCACGCTACAATTAACCAACTACGCCCTACTCATCGGTAGTCTTGGTCTGACAGTGATTATTGGAACAACGATGTATCTCACACGCAATATAAATTGGTATGAGTAGAGATATACTGATTACGTCAAGCATATACATTATTATAAATTCTATATGTTAAAATACCCCCCCCCATTTGGTTCTTATCAAGAAAATGCTATATCTTGCAATCAATAAACATATTCTATCGTCCTGATGATATGTTTAGACAGTAACCACCACAATGGATGTTATTGGTTACTATTCAGGAGGGTGCTTTTGAGATAAAAAAAGGCAGTTTTTTCGTCACATGACGCTTATTTTTTGAGCCATAGCAGCGCTACGGCGAAAAAAATAGCGGAAATATGACGGGAAAAG
>JAJRXG010000103.1 GCA_024276375.1 Bacteroidota bacterium
CCTACAAGCCTGATTCATAAGAGGCAGGTACACCACAGAGGATTGTCAGAATTCTTTAGAAACTACCATCTGACTCCTTGTATAATACAGCTGTTACGACCTGTCCTACGACGCGCAAAGTACGCTTGCTGATGATGTCGATATCATCATCATGCGTATGATGATATGCTCCGAAACTTCTTCCATCATCGGGCTTTATGTTGATGATATCTATCATTGGTATTTTGCCATACTCATTGATATAATAGTGATCATCCATCACATTGCCTGCTACATATCCTTGAAACAAATCTGAGTATCCCATACGTTTGGCGAGCAACCAGACTTTGTTCAGTACTCTGGGGGCATATTTGTTGGAGTAGTACTCCTTGCCAAATGTCGCATTTTTAGAACCCACCATATCTAGCAAAATGCCAAACTTGGCCTTGTATCCCGGTGGCACTTTCTTCACAGACCACAATTGTGCACCCAAAGCCCAAGTATTGCTTTGGTCTGATCCATTGCTACCTTGATCTTCTGCATCAAGCAGTAAGATATCTACCCCGAGATCTATGGGATGTTCTGAGATGACACGAGCAATCTCCATCAATACGGCCACACCACTGGCTCCATCATCAGCTCCCGGAATAGGCTCATCTTTGCGTTCATTGTCTTTATCGGCTACAGCTCTCGTATCAAAGTGCGCTGCCAACAAGATTCTATTGGGATGTTGTGGATTAAATTGTGCCATCACATTGGTGCATTCAACGTCTTTCCGACCCATAAAACTGGCTTCAAAATTTTGACGTAAGACCTTGGCTCCAAGCAACTCGAGATGAGCAACCATCCACTCTATTTGATCCTTATGCGGTGCGGTTCCGGGTACGCGAGGACCAAACGAAAGCTGCTTTTCAACATGAGCATAGGCATTGTCTCCGTTAAAAGCCGGCACCGTGACCCTCTCCCTTGGTGTTGTAGATTGCTTAGATTCACTTGTACAAGCTGCGATCCACAGCACCGCTGACCCCATCAAAGTGATCCATAGTGTTTTGTTCATTGGCATCTTATTTCATCTGTTAAAAAATTATACTGAGCTGTAACGGAAGTTGATTCTCTGAGTGACTTACAGATCACACTGCTCCCCTTCCCTTGGTCTTTCATGCCCAATATCTTCATTTGAGATTCCATGTCGTACCTTCTTTGCCGTCTTTGATAACGATGTTTTGAGCTTGTAGGACATCTCTGATTTTATCCGCTGTACCCCAATCTTTATTGGCACGTGCCTCCTGTCGCAACTCTATAATGAATTGCATCACTCCATCCAAGGCTCCTTCACTTCCCGGATCAGATCTGGCATTTTCATCTCTGAGACCCATGATTTCAAACAGAACCTTATCAAAACAATCCTGTAGTAGTTCGATGGTTGGGGCAGAAATATTGCCAAATCCCTCTTTCTTGTCTTTATAACTATTGATGATCGGTACCAATTCGAATAATCTGGCCAATGCCTTAGGTGTGTTGAAATCGTCACTCAATTCATCAAAAGTTTCATCAATCAATTGAATGATTTTAGTCTCTATCGCTGCATTTTTTTCGGAGTCTTCAGTTTTTATTTTTTGTAGAAATGCGTTGGCCTCCATCAACTTCTTATATCCTTTTTCTGCTGCGAGCAATGCTTCATTGCTGAGGTCAAGTGTTGATCTATAATGTGCTTGGAGCATAAAGAATCTGACCACCATAGGACTATACGGCTTTTCTACATGTCTGCTATGACCGGAGAACAACTCCTCTGCCGTTATCGTATTGCCATCACTCTTGGACATTTTTCGACCGTTCATTAAGAGCATATTGGTATGCAACCAATAATTGGCGGGTGCACATCCGCAGGACGCTTCGTTTTGAGCGATCTCGTTTTCGTGATGTGGAAATTTAAGATCGTTGCCCCCTCCATGTATGTCAAAATGAGCTCCCAAGTACTTTGTACTCATCGCAGAACACTCGAGATGCCATCCCGGAAAACCTACAGACCAAGGGCTATTCCATTTCATCAAGTGCCGATCATCGGCTTTCATCCATATCGCAAAATCCGCAGCATTGCGCTTTTCTCCCTGATTCTTCAGATCCCGAGTCTCTTGAAGAAGATCTTCTATAATCCGTCCGGACAACTTGCCATAAGTGCCTTTTTCTTTGGCAAATTTTAAGGTGTCAAAGTACACCGAGCCATTGGCAACATAGGCAAATCCATGATCCAGTATCTGCTGAACCATCTCTATCTGATCTATGATATGCCCAGTGGCTCGTGGCTCAATACTAGGCGATAGGATGTTGAAAATACGCATCATGTCATGAAATCCATTGGTATATTTCTGTACCACCTCCATGGGTTCCAGTCCTTCCACCTTTGCCCTTTTGGCAATCTTATCCTCACCTTCGTCTTCATCACCTACGAGATGACCTACATCAGTTATATTGCGTACATATCGCACCTTGTATCCGAGGAACTTGAGATACCTAAAGATGACATCAAAACTCATAAAAGTTCTAATATTACCCAGATGAACGTCGCTATAAACTGTTGGTCCACAGACATACATTCCCACTAGTCCCTTGTGAATCGGTATAAAAGTCTCCTTGGATTTAGAAAGGCTGTTGTAAACTGTTAAATCTCTCATTTCGGGGTGTAAATATTATCTTTTTAGAGAAGTCATTTATATGTTAAAATAAGTGGTAAGTGCTTGGCTTCCAAGACAAAGTTCTTTTTGAATTGAATGGCCGAAGCAATGGAATCAAAAACTCGAAACGCCGAGAATCAATGGCTTGCCAATAACCTAACAATATGTTTTCAGATGACTTCATATAACAAGGTGCAAAAATAGGTTTTGTTATCGCTTAGTACCTATATTACTCATATCAAACGATGCTTTTATGGGATAATGATCTGACATATTGCTTTTTAGACACTCAAAAGAAGTATTGTCGAGTATGGGAGTCGCCAGTATATAATCAATCCGAAGAAACGGAATCGCTCCGGTCCAAGTAGTTCCGATACCTCGTCCATGCTTCAGATAAGTATCGGAGAGCCCTTTTTGCAATGTATTATAGGTATATGACATCGGAGGATCATTGAAGTCTCCACACAAAATGACAGGATAAGGACTTTTCTCAATATGAGCTTTTACCTTCAGCGCCTGTTTGGCTCTTTCACTCGCATACTTAGGATACTTGGTGATTAGGTCGCGGATCCCATTGATGGCTTCCAAACTTTCATATCCTTCTTTTTCAAGAAACTCATAGGAGGATTGATTCAATCTGTTGGACTCTAAATGGAGACTGTATATTCTCACCGTTTGACCCTCGACATCTATATCGGCCCAAAGACAAGAATTTAACCGCGGCCCAAAATCTACGAGTCCTTTTTCTACGATCGGATATCGAGATAATATGACTGCACCGCGGTCTTTCATACGATGATAAAAGGGATAGTCAAGATTGTCGAGAGCCCGGTTGACTATATCGTTGACTTCTTGGACACAGATCACATCCGGCTGAGGTGCTTGAAGTATCAAATCCTTAAACTTATCTAGCCGATCTGCGCTCAACACGTGCTTTTCATTGACCAATTTAACACCCATCATCGCATTGAAGGTCAAAATCTGAAGGTCTTGCAGAGGGACATCATCAACTTTAAATCCGGGCTGCACGTACAGAAAAATATCTTTGACACCCAGAATTACAAGAAAAAATAATATGGCAAATGTCATCTTATGTTGGCGCCATAAGAAGGGCAATAGGAACAATACCCCAAAATACAGGTAGGGAAAAACTAATCCAAATAGAGAAAGTGCATCGTGATGATTGGGTCTAACATATGCCGAAAACATCGAAAAAATGAGGGCGATGCCCAACAAAAATCCTATTAATGTTAATATGCGCGATCTCAAAGAAGCGTTCAATTTTTGCTGGCTTCATAAAGAAACTCCTTTTCCTCCTTCGACAAACTATCATATCCCGTGGCATTAATTTTATCTAAAATGGCATCTATCTGCTCTTGTACATCCAATTCTCTAGGCGGCTCTACTCGCTCAGGTCTCTTTTTGTTATAAACCACCTGCATTTTGGGTCGCGCTGCTACAGATCTTTTTTTGCCGAGATATTCAATAAAACGTTGGATCGGTGCCGTTATATCTCTACCACTTTGCAACATGGCAACATACAATCCTCCCATTATAGCTCCGCCTATATGTGCCGATGTCCCTCCGGGATTGCCCGCACTATAAAACAATATATCAATCATCAATATACCTACTGCAACATATTTTAGCTTTACATCTCCGAGGAAAAGCAATCGCATATTGTAGTCAGGACTCAGAAAAGCCGCTGCTAAAACAAAACACATCACCGCCCCACTGGCTCCAATAGCATATCCAGTATAACCCGAAAATTGTACCCACAACAAAAAGAATACGCCCCCCGCCAATCCTCCTATCAAATAGAGTGGAAGGATCTTCCTATCACCAATGAGATCGCCGACAATCCTCCCAAACCAATATAGCATCAGCATATTCCAAACAAAATGCCACACCCCTTGATGAACAAACATATGCGTCAATAATGTCCACGGTCTTGTGAACCACTTGAACGTCTCTGCCGGAAGCCCTATGTAGAACATCATGTGGTGAAAAAAATCACTGCCCGGCGGAGTGAAAACCTTAACCAGGTTGATAACTATAATCACAAAAAGATTGACCAATATAATACGAGCAATCATATTGCCATATGAAAACTGAGCTTTTATATCATCAAGTATAGATTGTACCATCTGATTGATAAACGTCTATATGGGCAAATGTTTTATCAATTTAGACCGAAATTTTTGAATTTCATAACTTATTTGTTCTCACAAGACACTATAAAAATCTCTTTGGTCGCTGAAATCCCCCTCTAGCCTCTGTCAGCAGTTCGCAAAATCTTATAGATGTAAAATCCTGATACGTCCCCGAGATGGCTTGTAGCCCAATAGGCAGACCTTCTTCCGAAAGACCCGTAGGAAATACTGTGCTCGGTAGATATGATGCGCTTGCCAATCCAGACCAAAATATCTGTTGAAACATCGACTGCTCATCTCCATTGACTTCAATCATTCTACTACTCATATTGCTATGGTCATGTTGAAATGCCGTCGTCGCCATCTGGGGGCATATCAGCACATCCCAATCTTTAAAAAAATCTCTCCAAGCATATCTCATCATCTCTCGATAGTTGTTGAGTCTCAACCATGTACGATGATCCATCACCATTGCTCTCGTCATAATAGCCCAATCAGACATATCTTCAGCATCAATAGTAGCGGCGTATGCCTTGGATTTATCAAATACTTCTTGAGAGACACCCGCACCCATAATGGAGTGCAATAAACCGAGATAAGTATGATGAGATCTTACGATGTCCATTGCAGGCCGTGCTGAATAAGAAACCGTTGCACCCAAGCCTTCCAAAAATGCACCCACCGCAGATGCTCGCGATGCTATCTCCTCAGATACGGGACACAAGTCATCATCGCTCCATACCACTACCCGGAAGTCCTCTAAGCGTTGCTTATCACATCGTGGCAATGTCAATTTCCAACCATTGCGATTGAGAGGTTCAGTGCCGGCTATAACTCGCATCGCCAATGCCAGATCTCGAGCATCTCGAGCCATCGGCCCACAAACTGCAATGTCAGGAGCGGCCAAAACGCCCGGCAAGGCATGACCTTGCGATGGTACGATACCCCAAGTGGGCTTGTGCCCAAACACTCCACAAAAATGCGCCGGATTGCGGATAGATCCTCCTATGTCCGAACCCGTTTCAAGACCGGTCAATCCTGCAGCGAGCGCTGCAGCTGCACCCCCGGAAGAACCTCCCGGAGTGCGTCCGCAATCCCACGGATTGTTGGTCGTTCCATATATTTCGTTATAACTCTGAAAGTCACTTAGATGAATCGGAACATTGGTTTTGCCCAAGAATATAGCGCCAGCTTCCTTATACCTATTTACTATAATAGCGTCTTCTTTGGCTCTATTGGATGCAAACACCGGAATCCCCCAAGTCGTAGGCAATCCCTCAATATCATAAGATTCCTTAATGGTCATCGGAAGTCCATAAAGCAATCCTCTGTTGTCCATAGGCGTATTGTCTGCCTTTTTTGCATATGCTCGAGCTCGATCAAAATCTCTAACAACAACAGCATTGGTAAAATGATCTAAGCGATCGATGCGATCGATATAGTGGTCACACAACTCTAAAACTCCAATCTCTTTACGCTTGAGTCGGTTGACAAGATCCGTCGCAGACAGAAAGGCTATATCTGACATGGTGTATGTTGTTAGGTTTTGGAATAGGTTAATACAAATGACAATACATCAGCAAAAACACAAATCCTATTTCAAAAAATCAGGATACTTGCGCCATGCAAGAACCAATAAAAACCCCACAAGTGCTCCTCCTAAGTGAGCAAAGTGCGCAATGCCATCATTGAAGCGGCCTATACCCGAAAAAAGGTCGTATAGAACAAATGCAGTGACCAAATATTTGGCCTTTATTGGGATGGGGATAAACATGAGCATCATCTCCATATTGGGAAACATCATGGCAAAAGCGACCACAACACCGAGAAGACATCCCGAGGCACCCAGCATACCATTGGCACCACTTCCAAAAAGCTGACTCAATACAACCCCTCCCAATCCCGCAGCCAGATATAAAAACAAGAAGCGCTTAGAGCCAATCGCCTGCTCCAAAAATGGCCCGATAAAAAACAAACCCAACATATTGAACAACAGATGGTTGAAGTTCCCATGGTTGAACATATGCGTGACGATCTGTATCGGATTAAATCGCGGATCACTAAAATCATATAAGACAAAGTATTGAAACAACGATCGCGCTCCCGGCAAAATTTGAAAAGCAAAAAAAACAATCACATTAATGATTATCAGATTTTTGACAACATCTGTTATGCGCATCATATTCCTAACTCCCTTTTAATTATTGAATTGGCTCTCAACTTCATCCAAGCCAAAAGTAATAAAACACTTCTTCCCTCTTGGACTCATATAGGGATTTTCGCATGCAAACAACTGATCTATCAAAGATTGCAACTCGGTTGGCGTCAATCTTTTGCCCTTGGGAATACAGTTATTTATGGCGTATGATCGAGCAATATTTTCCGGAATACTTATCTGAAGTTCAAGATTCTCAGCATATGTCGCTATAAAATTGTTGACAAACACTGAAGCGCTCTCTCTCAATCCGTCCACCGGTGTTGCATTGATCACAAAAGTGTTCTGACCAAATTTTTCGATGTGAAAACCTATAAACCTCAAATGCTCACGAAGCTCTTCTAAGATCTGAGCATACTTAGCTTCCAACTGTATTGTCTCGGGAAATAAACTCGTCTGTGAATTGATGGATCGATCTTGCAATGATTGCAGATGTTGCTCATATAGGATCCGCTCATGAGCCGAACTCTGATCTATGACCATAAGACCTGATTTGATCGGACTTATGATATAGGATTCATGAACCTGAAAACAGTTGTTATTGCCCATGTTGTCGAGACTGTCGTCTGTATCATCCCAATCACTGCTCAAGGTGATGGCTTTACGTTGTCCTTTCTGAGTATCCTCCTGTTGAGTTGCTGCGGATAGATCTTGGTAAAACTCAATCCATTTAGACTTTTCACTTGGTGTGCCGGATCCCGATAGGTGACTTGGAGTTGATCTGCCTCCAAGGGCATCTCTATCCGTTGTATGTCTCGATCCAAATCTCCCAAGAGCGTCCATATTGACACTCTCAAAATCCAAGCTTGGTGCAATGCTATATTTACCCAAGGCGTGTTTGACAGCAACCTTTACATAATTGTAAATCAGGCGTTCATTTTCAAATTTTATTTCCTGCTTTGTTGGATGAATATTGATATCAATCATCGCAGGATCAACCTCAAGAAGCATGACGTAAAAAGGAAAATGTCCTTCAGGGATCAGATGCTCATATGCTATCTTTATCGCATGAGCCAGATAGGGGCTTTTGATATATCGTCTGTTGACAAATATGTATTGATCTCCACGTGTCTTCTTGATCAACTCCGGCTTGCCTACAAATCCAGATATCTTGATAAAATCAACCTCTTCGGCCACCTTTACAATCTTCTCGTTTGTGTTTTTGCCAAAATAGTTGATGAGTCGCTGACGCAAATGGCTCGAGGGAAAATGATACAACTCATTGTCATTGTGATATACACTAAAGAAAATCTCGGGGTGGGGCAAAGCAATCCGCGTAAATTCTTCCAAGATATGCTTCAACTCTACTGGATCTGATTTGAGAAATTTTCTTCGAGCCGGCACATTAAAAAAAAGATTGCGCACTGTAAAAGTAGAACCCGTCGCGTGTGAGATCGCTTCTTGTTTTTTGACTTTAGACCCCTCGATGAGGATATGTGTCCCCAACTCATCATCCCTTGTCTTGGTCTTCAGATCTACATGTGCTACAGCCGCAATGGAAGCAAGTGCTTCTCCCCTAAATCCATAGCTCAAAATCCGAAATAGATCATCTGTTTCTGAGATTTTTGAGGTCGCATGGCGCTCAAAACATAGCCGGGCATCCGTATCGGTCATCCCCTTGCCATTGTCAACGACTTGTATCATCGTCTTGCCGGAATCCTTGAGAATCAATCGAATCTCAGTAGCCCCGGCATCCAAGGCATTCTCCATGAGCTCCTTGACCACTGATGCCGGACGCTGGATGACTTCCCCGGCAGCAATCTGATTGGCGAGACTGTCCGGAAGTAAATTGATGATGCCAGAACGATGTTCCATTCTAAGTTTCAAATTTTTGAAACTGCCAAATTGGGGTATTTGAACGAATAAACCTACAAGATATACCTTCACAATATTCACATCTTAATAACATCGTCATATGTACGGTTATAAAGCCACCATTGTGCAACTATAATGTAGCTACTTATCACCCATCAATTTTGGTAATAAAAGTTCTTTCTCTCCGTCTATAGGGATAGCAATAGCGCTGCTATTCGAGTCCCTATGGGTCTCGATAATCAAAAAAATACTCATTATATTCTTCAAAAGTACGAGTGCTAAGTAGCTACCCTACAATGGCTTCTTTCAAAAAATATCATTTCTCCAAAAACTCTACGATCCTTGGCAAGTGCTCTGTCAGAAATATATAACATACAATCAGTAGAAGCACCAATACCATCATCAAGATGCGATTGGATCTCTTCTTGCTTTTTGACATGTAGGCATCTTCCTTGACGCGGTATTTCTTTCTAAAACTTGCTCTGATGCGCGATTGAGCCAATTCGGTATCCGACTCACTATACTCCTTGGTATATTGTTTAATACGCGCTTCTCGTTCTTCTTTTTCCGGATCATAGTATCGCGGAACATAGTCAAATCTCCGGTTCTTAATTTTACTTCCAAAACTGATAAATCCCATATCATTGATTTCTATCGGTCAGATAAAGGTACAACGAAGTCCTTTAAAATGACATAGTCTCATGGTTTAGTGTGTATGTCCTATGTCCCCAATAATCAAAACTTTCATCATTGTCAACAAAGATAGTAATCTCAAAATGTGCATCCTTCAATGCATTGAGTTATACACAAAGGTAGGATCCATGATGTGTTTTACGTTCCATTGTACGGTTTCACAGATGCACCATGATAGATTTTGGTTTGTTGCGCAACAATCTTCTTGAATAAAAAA
>JAJRXG010000104.1 GCA_024276375.1 Bacteroidota bacterium
ATGGAGTGGTCTATGTGGATCTTCCTAACAACAGAATGTCTCAACAACAAGGCTATAACGCCAAATACAAACCAACCATTGAATTGAAAGTGTAGAAAAAATTGAATTGAATCAAAGTACAGAGAGGACTCCTTACCATATTGACTCATAACATAGCCCAAAAGCCATGTAGATAATGTGGATAGGAGCAAAAAAATTAATGCTGTTTTTAGAAATATGACGTCTAGGGTATTTTTCTCTTGCCGGTTTTTCATATCCCTGAATACACGATATATGAAGGTATAACTCAATAGTATATGAATGGTGTTCAGGGCTATCGAAATCATACCGTAACCCTCAATCGGATAGCTTATGAGCATACCGGCTACGGACAACTGTGTCAACCAAAACAGTTTGTAATATGATGAATGATTTAATTGAAAAACCCGGACTATAAATATATACAAACCGCTATACACCCATCCCAACATGGCAATATGTGAGTGGGCAAATGTTATCTTTCGATAGTCAACCCAATATGGCAATACACCCACAAAAGAATAGCGCATTAATATTCCTAGTATCGATGCAAGAAAAAAGAAAACGAGGGCGGATTGTGCCCATGTCAATTGACAAGTATGTTTGTTCAATATATTTATTTTATGATGGTGATTTCAATGTTAAGTTTCCATCTTTCTTGGATTTTGTTCTTGCGGACCGGCAACTCAAATTTCTGTGGATAGACTAAAAAGAATAATTAATCTGTGCTTATGACCTATTAAAATGATTGGAAGGATTAAAAATGATGGCAGATACAATCGGGTGGTTTTTCATCGCTATAGATTTTTGAGATTGAAGTCATGTTCATCAATCCGCTGAGCAGCTTCTCCAATGGTTTCGTTCTCTAATTTTTGATAAAAGTCATTCCTAAATTGTTGAACAATATTATGATATGGACAGGCATGTGTTGAATCACAAGTTTCCAACCCCAAGATGCAACAAGTCAATCGATTGGTACCATCCAAAACCTCTATTATTTTCATGAGATTGATTTGTTTATTGCGTTTCTTGAGATAGAATCCTCCATGCCGTCCTTTAGAAGATGAAACGACCTTGTTTTTGGTCAATACCTGTAGAATCTTTGCCAAGAAGTGTTTCGGAATACATAGTGTATCAGCGAGCTCATCAACTCCGATCTTACTATCGTTTGTGGATTTTATTGCCAAATAGAGGACAGCTCGGATACCATATTTGCATGTAGTGCTAAACATATCTCACTCAGAAGTTAATTGGTTAACAATAATGAGAATATTTTTCCTCTACCGACGCTTGTTGTTTGTTCTTTTGGGCTCATAGTATCACCGGTCAAGTCAAATGACACCTTAGGATCAATTTACTGAGCAAAACAAAAGTATCTCCACAAATGAATTCTTGGGCTTTTGTGAGTGTTGGCCGTGTGCTCAAACTTCCACTTTGATTCGAAGGTACTAAATGACCGGGACTTGATTTAAAATGATTGATAAGCATAGTATTTAATTAGCCAATATTAAGATAAAAAGGTCTTAAAATACAAATATACTTTGTTTTTCTCTTAGGAGATGGGATTACACAGTTGATTCATGTATTATAAGAGACAGAGTATCAATGGGTTATGAGAAAATATATTCATTGGTATTAAAGTCATTGATGCGTATGAGAACAATCATGATTCCTCTTGATCTAAGTCATTAAATCGGTACTGTTAATACTGCACTTTTGACTTAATATTAATTCATTATTAAATCAAATTGCATGATAAAATTACTTATTCAGTACGGGATAGCGCTTGGGGCTTTAACCTTTTTTTTGGCGTGTGGAGGAAATTCGGACAATCCGGCGTCCTCATCATCCAAAAAAACTAAGGCAAAATCAATGGTTGCCCAAAAAATAGATCCAATGAAGAACTTGGGTGTCGGCCCCATTAAGACTGCCATTGTATTGGAATCGGAAATAAACACAGAGATGGCAGATGAAGGAAAGAGTATATATAAAGCCAAGTGTTCGGCGTGTCATAAAAAAGATAAAAAATTTATAGGGCCGGCACCTAAAGGCATATTGGAGCGAAGACATCCTACATGGATCATGAATATGATACTCGATCCTGAGAAAATGGTAAAAGAAGATCCAATCGCCAAAGAATTGCTCATGGAATTTAATGGAGCTCCGATGGCAAATCAAAGCCTTACAGAAGATGAGGCAAGATCAATATTGGAATATTTTAGAACTCTTTAAACAAAATAATTATGCGAATGATCAACCTTTTGGTTTTATGTGCTTTTTCAATTTTACTTTATAGTTGTGAAGGTGCAGGAGATTCTCAAGTACAACAGGATGCCAAATCTCAAGTCGCACAAGAGCCATCACCGGCAATTAAAGGACAAGCATATATACCTGCTGTAGAAGGAGAAGAATCCAATGCACTTCAAGTTGCCCAATCCATTGATGATTTTTCCACTTTGGTTGCTGCAATCAATGCAGCCGGTGTCGAAAATGCGGTAGTCAATGCTGGCCCGTTGACCATCTTTGCTCCGCTGAACACTGCTTTTGAAAAACTGCCCGAAGGCACCGTAGAGACATTGCTTAAACCCGAGAACAAATCAAAGCTGGCTTACATCCTTGTGAATCATGTAGCGCCATCAAACTATCCAATCAAGCAATTGAAAAAAGAAGCTAGAAAGGGACGTAAGTTGTTTATGGCTTCAGGGGTATATCTAGATGTCGTTCAGGACGGAGATGATATTATAGTCGGAGGAACAAAGATCATCAAATCTGTCAAAGTTAGTAATGGCTGGATACATGTCGTAGATGATGTATTGGTTCCGACGGAATAATTATTAGTAAGCAAATTAAAAGTATGCATGGATTTTTGGTTTGCCGAATGTAAGGCAAATTAAAAAAAATATTCTTGAGCATATGTAAAAATTAAATCATAATAGTATGAAAATTATAATAAAAACGATTTCTATTCTAATCATTTTAGTAGGGACATTGTCTATGATGAGTTGTGGTGCACCTACGGCAAGTAGCAATAAAGGAGCGATTTCCGGCAATGCTGCTGAAAAGGTTTATGTTGCACCCGGAGAGCATGATTCTCATTATGCTTTTATTTCTGGAGGTTTCAGCGGTCAACTGTCAGTTTATGGGTTGCCATCTGGTCGCCTTTTTAGAGTGATACCGGTTTTTTCTCAAGATCCTGAAAAGGGGTATGGTTATAGTGAAGAGACCAAACCTATGTTAATGACTTCTCATGGGTTTGTGCCTTGGGGCGATTCTCACCATCCTGATATTTCTCAAACCAATGGTTCTATTGATGGGAGATGGATTTTTATAAATGAAAATAACACACCTCGTGTCGCCCGTATAAGTTTAAAAACTTTTGAGACAGAGGAGATTATTGAGATACCTAATTCAGCAGGCAATCATAGTTCATCTTTTGTAACCGAAAATTCGGAGTATATCGTGTGTGGTACCCGTTTTGCCATTCCATTTCCACAAAGAGACATGCCCATCAAGGATATGAAAGGAGAATTTAAGGGAGCTTTGACATTTTTGAATGTGGATCAAAACACCGGGAATATGGATATAGCTTTCCAATTGAGAATGCCTGGATTTAACTATGACCTTGCGCATCCGGGACGTGGAAAATCTCACGGTTGGTTTTTCTTTTCTACCTACAATACCGAGGAGGCCAATACACTACTCGAAGTAAATGCTTCTCAGAATGACAAGGACTTTATTGCGGCAATCAATTGGCAGAAAATAGAGGAGTATATTGATAGAGGCGCAGGCAAAAAGATGCCCGCAAGATATGCTCATAATATCTGGGACGATAACAAACATACTGCTACCTCTACAATGAAGCGTGAGGTATTGGTCATTGATCCTAGTGAAGTGCCAGATGCGATTTACTTCCTACCCATCGCTAAATCACCTCATGGATGTGATGTCGATCCGACGGGAGAGTATATCATCGGTAGTGGCAAACTATCAGCTTCGATGACTGTACATTCCTTTACAAAAATGCTCAAAGCAATAGAAGACAAAGCCTTCGATGGAGATGCATATGGTATGCCGATTCTAAAATTTGATGCAGTCAATTACGGATTGCTTAACCAACCGGGACTTGGACCTTTGCATACCGAGTTTGATACTCGGGGCAACGGTTATACTACTTTCTTTATTTCTTCTGAAGTGGTAAAATGGAATATCGAAAATCTCGAAGTATTGGATCGCCAACCTGTGTATTATTCTGTCGGTCACTTAATGATACCCGGAGGAAATTCAAGAACTCCTGATGATAAGTATCTCGTTGCGATGAACAAAATCACAAAGGACAGATATTTGCCAACCGGACCGGAAGTGTGTCAATCCGCACAATTGTTTGACATATCCGGGGATAAAATGAATCTACTACTAGACTTTCCAACCATTGGCGAACCACACTATGCTGCGGGATGTGCTGCTGAACTAATTAAGGACAAGACAACAAAGATTTATAGACTTGAGGAAAATGAGCATAAGTATGGTGTAAAATCTGAATCTGAATCAAAGGTTGTTAGAAAGGGTAGAGAAGTACATATTTATATGACTATGATTCGATCTCACTTTTCACCTGACAATATCGAAGGTGTCAGAGTTGGCGACAAAGTGTTCTTTCACGTAACCAATTTAGAGCAAGATTACGATGTCCCTCATGGTATTTCTATGATTGGCGCCAACACTTCAGAATTGCTAGTCATGCCTGGTCGAACTGCTACCTTTACTTGGGAGCCCAAGGAAGTGGGTATTTGGCCATTCTATTGTACAGACTTCTGTTCTGCCCTTCATCAAGAGATGCAAGGATACGTACGTGTCTCTCCGAGAGGTTCCAATGTGCCTATTAGTTATACACTGGATGGTGACATCCCGGGAGAATAAAATTGACATGCAAATTTGAAAAGAACGAGCTATCTACCATTTAAGATGGCTCGTTTTTTCGTTTTTCGTTATTTAGTAGAGTTAAAATAAATTAACGGTTGGACTACGTGGGAATGTGAATTGAGGTGTTATCACTTATACTTTAATTTGATCTACGATAAATATCATTATATAGTTAGCTGGAATACATGGTAATACAAAATTCCAATTTATCCCAATGTCTGATATAGTAAATATAATATTATGAAGAAGTCTAGAGTATTGATGATCATTGCAGCGATTTTATTGTCCGCGTTGTACATATTACCACTATGGAAAATCACCCTTGTAGCTCCACAGTATCCCGAGCCCTTGGGTCTCAATATTCATATCAACAGATTATCTGATGGCATTCAATTTAATGATGTTAACAATATTGATCTGCTCAATCATTATATTGGGATGACTCATTTGCCTTCGATCGATAATGTTCGCAAGGGAATAATCGAACCGTTTAAGGAGTTTACGTACATGCCTATTATCGTTGCGCTGATGATTCTCTTGGGTATCGTATTTGGTCTCATAGGCAAGCGAAATTTGTATATGACATGGATTGTTATTCTAGGTTTGCTGGGAATCATTGGTATTTATGATTTTTCTTCTTGGTTGCAGAAGTATGGTCATGACTTAGATCCCAATGCAATATTAAAAATGACAGATCCCGTCACTGGTGAGATTATGGCTTATAATCCTCCGATATTTGGATACAAGGAAATGCTTAATTTTCAAGTTTACTCATATCCCGCCGCAGGTACGTATTTTATTGTAGCGGCTGCGGTTTTGGCGTTTTTCGCATATATCCTTTACAAGAGATAGCAATGTTGGATTTTGAATTGTGAATACTATAAATGATTTTAAATATAAAGCAGGATAGGATGATTTTATATAGAAATATATCAAAATGGTTCAGTGGATATGTTCTATTTGTCTTGTTGATGGCTTGTGAGGTCAAGCCTAAGGAGATCAATTATGGACTGGATCATTGTCATCATTGTGACATGACAGTAGTTGATAGAACGCATGCTGCGGAGTATGTAACCAAAAAGGGGAGGGTCTA
>JAJRXG010000105.1 GCA_024276375.1 Bacteroidota bacterium
CCAAAGAAATAAAGTATGATAATTTTTTTTTCATGGTTAAATAATTTATCCAGTGAGCAATGAAGTTATATAATACCCTAATTATTTATAAAAAGCAATAGAATATTTCTCTATGTTAATTACAATAATAACATGATCCACGGTAAAACAGGGTCATTTTGTCGAGATTAACACTTTTATTTCCCTATTTTAGGTGAGATTTGATGCTTCAGCTCGTGGGAGCAGTGAGAATATCGACTTGATTCGAACCAAATGCAAACTTCAGGTCTTATGCAGTAACTACAATTGAGATGAGATTTGTTTTCTTTGCAATACCACAACCTTACCTATGCTACGTATCAGTGAAAAGGATTTGAATAAAATCATCTTAGTGGGTGATCGCATTCTTATAAAGCCAACCAAACCCTCGGCTCGTACTGAGTCGGGTCTGTATCTTCCACAAGGACTACACAAAACTGAAGAGCTCAGAACTGGATATATCATCAAAGTTGGACCCGGGTATCCGATTCCCATGTTACAGGATGACGATGAACCGTGGAAAGATAAACGAGATAGTGTCAAATACGTACCTCTACAACCTAGGTCAGGAGATCTTGCCGTCTATCAACAGAACAGTGTATTTGACATTGTTTTTAATGGAGAAGAGTATGTTATCTGTAGTCACAGAGCTATATTGATGCTAGTAAGAGATGAAGATTTGACCTTGTGATGGGAGCATCCGAAATCCCTTGCTTCTGTGTAGCAGATTAGTTTTGGATCAAGAGATTATGTTTTGAATCAAAGCTTGGATTTAATGATTTCTTTAATGACCTTCTTTTTGCTATTGCGGATGTCTTGTTCTTTTTTGCGGAGGTCATAAAACGTCTGACCGCGTTGCTCTAAGTCTAAAGGGACTCCTCTCAAATGGCGGTGGTAGGAGACGATTAAAAATTTGGCCATATCTTCCGGAAAGGTAACACCATATGTCTTGAGATGATGGGAGAGACGGCTGCCTTCATAAAAATTCCAGTTGACGATCATCCATTTGCCCAAGCCCAAAACAAGCCTTTCCGCTGCCAAATCTTCGGGTGCTTCAAGCAACCGTTTTCGACCGGCTTCATTGGATAGGGCATCAATCTGTGCCAAGGCATCCATTACGTCCGATGGGATATAGACTTCATTGATATATTCTAGTTGGATGTTTTTGTTATATCGATCCATATATTCGGCTTCATAATCCTTTTGTGATAGGATAACTGAAGCGGTTAGCAGGAATGCCACCAAGGTTAAAGTAGTCTTCATATCGTGTACAACGCAATTATAGTACCGTACATTTTTATCTTCGTAAGATTTTAACGGAGTTTTAAATCTTATGGCGCTATTTGATATCGGACTTATTGAGGCTTTTTTGATTCAAGTAGTGATCTATGTCTTGATCTATATAGCAGACAGTTATGTGGGATTTTTAATCTGTGTGGTGGCTGGCAGTATTGGTATGGCCGCATTCGTGTTGAGCCTTCTCTTTGAATGGATTGAAAGATCCAATATTACACCTAAGTACTATTGGTATCTAATGACTGCGTTTGTAGCACCTATAGTAGTAATGTTGATGTTTATATTTGTTTTGCCGGGAGGAACAGATTGGATGGGTCAATAGTGTGTCGTCAATGATTCTTGAGCGTATTCATTTCAAGGACAGCTTGTTCTATGCCTCTTGGTGTCATAGGATACATTGAGATGATGCGACGGATCATATTGGTAGTCCATGTGATATGCCAATGTTTTTGGGAGACAGGATTTAACCAAGCCGTTTTTTTAAATTTTTCATTGATTCTTCCCCAGGCAATTATGCTTCCTTCATGCAATTCATATGGAGCCATGGCGGCATCTCCGATAATAAAAATACGGTAATTGGGATCTTTGGAAAGAAGTCGTTCAATGGGAACCTTTCGCGTTCTTCTTTCATCTTCATAAACATATTTGAAGATGGTGTTATGAAAGTAATAGGTCTCTAAATCATGGGCATATCGTGTCTTCATTTTTTTGAAAAGCGCCTGAATCGGACGAATATAATAGTCCATAGAATAGCCACCATTGTCTATGAGCAAGATGATTTGCAATTGATCGATGGTCTTGTCCACCTGTATCGGGAGAAACAGCCCTCCCTCAGCAACTCCTTTCTTGATGGTTATTGGGATATCGAGGTATAATTCGTTGGATTCCTCAATAACTCCCTTGAGGCGTGCCAATGTGGCATCTATATTGTCATCACCGATACGGGCATCAATATCGACTGGATAGTATTGGGGGTCATCTATTACTTCACGAGCCATTCTCCCCCCACCAGAACCCCCTACCCGAATACCGCCGATTGCAGCGCCATTGTTTCCATAGGGGGATACACCTCCAGTACCTACCCAATGTGATCCACCCGAATGCTTCGATTTTTGTTGTTCCAAAACGCGCTCCATACGCTTGCGCAATTCTTCCAGATCAACAAATCTATAATCAGCAGCACGATCTATAAGTCGTTCGGCATTGGCATCGTCGTTTTGTACATCCTTATCGAGTAGATCTGGGTTATCCTTGGCGAAAATGGATTCACCATCCAGTACGCGTTTGATATCATATGTTGTCGTATGAATTTCGTCCAAGAACCGATTGATCAACTCATCAACCGGGATATCTTATCTCAATTTATCACCTTTGACAAAGTCGGCGAGCCAATCTTGAAAAGCACGACTCCGAGACACGGCATCACTAAGACGTTCTCCGGGTTGGATATCAATGCCAATAAAATAATAGTAAAACGCTTGCGAGTATGGCCCTAAATGTGTAGGATCTTTAACCAATACACCTTTGAAGAAAGTATATAGATCACCTAAAGTATAAATCAACCTTTCGTCTATCGCCTTTTGCAGTAGCAAGAGACTTCTTACATCCGCAGGAACGCCAAAATTCCTACATACTTCAGGAAATCGATCAAACATGGAGGACTCTATTCAATAGCTAAATAATTAATACCCGGCTGACCATCCACCTTC
>JAJRXG010000106.1 GCA_024276375.1 Bacteroidota bacterium
AACTATGCATAAAGAAAGACAAAAGAAAAGAACAAATGTTAGTGGAACCAGAGATGTATGAGCGATTAAAAGATCACCTATACAACAAGCGTCCCGTATTAGGAGAGGATAGTCCGTTAAGTGAAATATTGCAGCGGATGGTCAATTAAATGCTATCAAGCGAAATGGACAGCTTTATGGAGCAGGAAGATTCATCCGATATGGCAAATCCTATAAAAAAGGGTGTACCAATACCGGAGATATCTATGTAGAGACGTCTAGAGACCGCAATGGAGATTTTGAGCCCCAACTCATAGCGCAGCGACAAAGGGACCTGAGTAGTGGCTTAGACACACAGATAATAGCATTATATGCACAAGGAAACTCCTTAGAAGACGTACGTCGCTTATTAATCAAGATGGTTACTATTCAGGTAGGCGTCATTTTGGCTAAAAAAAACATTTTCCCCGCCATATTTCCGCTATTTTTTTCGCCTTAGCGCTGCTATGCCTCAAAAAATAAGCGTCATCTGACGAAAAAACTGCCTTTTTTTATCTCAAAAGCACCCTCCCAAATAGTAACTCAAGATGTATGGTGTTGAAATATCCTCTGGTAAGATACCTAACTTTACTTCCAAAAGCGCCATACAGGAGATCACCACAGCTTTATATTGGGCACAAAGTCATTTTTCCGTTGACTATTCGTTATTTTTCCGTCAAATTTGTGCCAAGTTCCGTTTTTATTTGTTTGAACCTTCTCTTTTTGCTGCCCAAAAGCTCTTAAATGATTATAGAAAATGAAAAAAGCAACCACAACAGCCTTATTTAGCCTACTAGTAATGCTTGTTTTTTTTAGCACAAGTGTCGCCATTCAATCCTGTGGAGATAAAAAACCCGAACGCCTAGAGGAGGAATTTACGGAAGAAGAACTATCAGAAAAGCTTGAGAATGTTGCAGATGCCTATTCGGATGATGATATCTTTGAAGAAGATGATATAGATACGGAAGCCACATACGAACAAAAAGAGTCACTTTCTGCGAATCAATCAGTGCAATCTGCACCGCTATCAAATAACGCTGCCTTTGGTTCTTCTTCGAGCCCTTACTTGATCGTTGCGGGAAATTATCTGCTAGAGAACAATGCTGTTCAAATGGTAAAAACCCTTCAACAAAAGGGCTACAATGGTGCGGAAAAAGTTGTCTTCGACTTGTCACAATATTATACTGTTCTTGCGGGTAGATATCCTAGTCGTTCTGCGGCAAATGCTGCTTCCAAAAGTCTCAAAAAAGCAGGAATTGATAATTATGTCATCAAAAAGAAATAGTTAGATCTTCGTTAAACAAGGGTTAAAAACAGGGAAGAACAAATTTATACAGATATCTTCATGTTGATAGGGACGAAGATTATAGTACAAGTAAACCTTATTGTATTTTCGCGTAACACAAAACAACACACTACAACATGTCAAAATTGTTAACAACTCTCGCCGTTATTATTTTATTTGGTACGAGCTTGAATGCTCAAAAGATTGCAGTAATAGATATTAATGCCGTTCTAACCGAACTGCCCGAATATACCGAAGCACAAGCTAAACTGGATAAAATTGCTGCAGAATGGAACCAGGAAATCGCCACAGCTTATGATAAAATTAAAAGCCTTTACAATAAATATCAGGCCGAACAAGTACTTTTAAGCGAAGATGTCCGCGCACAACGAGAAAAGGAAATCATGCAAAAAGAAGCTCAAGTTAGAGAGCTGCAAAAAAGAAAATTTGGGCCGGAAGGGGAACTCTTTCTGAAGCGCAGAGAAATTGTTAATCCAATACAAGAACGCGTATTTGGAGCAATAGAAACTTTTGCCATCGATAGAGGTTATGACATTATTCTTGACAAAGCAGGTTCAGCCGGAATCTTATTTGCCAGCGATGAATATGACAAGACCAGCCTTATCAAACGCCGTTTAGGAATACGATAACACACTTGTAAAGATAGACTATATTTGCCCCCGAAAAAAAAATTATTATCAAACAATAATATTAGATCTACAAAAAAAAAATGAAAGCACTTAAAACATATGCTGTTTTGACAATCTGTCTCATGTTGAGCGTCGTTATAAACGCTCAAAAATTTGGTTACATTAACAGCCAACAATTGATTCAGCAAATCCCTCAGGTTAAAGAGGCAAATGCAGAACTCGAAACGATTAAAAAGCAATACGAAAAACAAGGTCAAGATAAAGTTGCTGCACTACAAACAAAGTATGCCGCTCTGGAGCGAAAGCAAGCACAGGGAGAGATTTCACCCAAACAGCTGGAGGTTGAAGCGCAAACATTGGAACAAGAAAAGCTAGAAATTGCTAAGTTTCAGCAAGACATACAACAAAAACTCATTGAGAAAAGCGAAGCCCTTCTTTCCCCTCTTAGAGATAAGATTGATGCAGCTATAAAAGCAGTTGCAGCCGAGAATGGTTACACGTATATTTTTGATGAAAGTATGGGTATCTTGCTTTATGCGGACAAATCAACGAATGTTAGCGACCTCGTCAAAGCCAAGCTAAACCTGTAGCAATCGTTCTGTTTGGTATATCGTTGATATCACAAAGAGCAGGAGAAAATCCATGAAGCGTATTGTTTTTATATTCTGTATGGTTTTAGCCTTACAAGCTAGATCTCAAGAAGTGCAGTACCTACGGGAGATTAATACCTCTTGGAATGTTTATAAAGAAGCTCTTCTCTCCAAAGACTATGTTAAAGTCGCGCGGATGTCTCATCCTATGGTTGTAGAAAAGTCAGGAGGTGAAGTATATTTTATTGATGACCTGTTGTTCGATATCGGGATGTATGAATCCATTGGCTTACAAATCAAAGATTTATATCCCAAAACACCCTCTACTATCATTTCTACAGAAGAAGAACTCATGGCCATATTGCCATATGAGAAAATTCTCTTTAAAGGGGAACAAAGAATCGTTGAAAACAACTATATGCTCATTACTTCTCAAGACGAAGGGCAGTCTTGGTACTTCTTTGATCTTAGCAAGCAAGATGAAGAAAGTATAAAGATATATCTGCCTCACTACGATGAGCGCTTGAGTGTTTTTCTCAAGTAATCCTGTCGTCAGATGCGATCATATATCTTGAAGCAAAAGTCATGGGCATGCCTTTCATCTGCCCTGTGGTGCTCTTCGAATGTTAACAAGAATCTTGAAAGGTCAACATCGGGGAAAGAGGTGTCACCTTTTGGTCTCGCATACACTTCCGTTAAATAAAGCCTGTCCCAGAGGTCTTGTGTCTGATCATAAATATTACCGCCCCCGAGGATAAAAACTTCTTTTTCCCTTTCTTTTTTTGCAAAGAGGAGTGCTTGAGATATGCTATGGAGGACATATGCTCCGGAATGGAAGTAATGCTCATCTCTGGTCACTACGATATTGACCCTTTTGGGCAGAGGCCTTCCCAATGACTCAAAAGACTTTCTTCCCATGATAATATGCCTATTGATCGTTTTCTGCTTAAACCAATTCAAATCCTTTGGCAAATGCCAAGGTAGCTTGTTATTCACACCGATGATGTGATTTTCTGCTTTTGCTACAATTGCGGATATGATCATATATTGGTTATTTGCTATGGTAGATCTAGTAGTCGAGTGTTTTTGATTCTTTCTTCAAGGGTTTTTCTTGATTCTTTGACTGAACGATGAATATATTTTTCGATCATCAGTCCGCCGATTGGTGCGGCTAGTTTACCTCCTCCTCCGGCATTTTCGACAAAGACGGCAATTGCGATCTTGGGGTTCTCTCTAGGAGCAAAAGCAAAAAACACAGAATGTGCAATTCCGTGAGGGTTTTGAGACGTTCCTGTTTTGCCGCAGATTTTGATTCCGGGAACAGTGGCTCTGTAGCCAGTTCCCGATGAGATTACAGCTTCCATTCCATCAAATATAGGCTCAAAATGTTCTATGTCAATGGGTACGACGTGTTTTTCTCTAAACTTCGAGTCGATTGGTTTGCCTGAGGCAAATTGTTTTACTATGTGAGGAATATAATAGGTTCCTCTATTGGCTAATATTGCGCTTAAATTTGCCATCTGTAGTGTGGTCATTTCAATCTCTCCTTGACCAATCCCTAGAGAAAGAATATATGTAGATTTCCACCGATAGGTTGAAGTGTTGTAGAGTTTGTCATAATATGCCGGAGAGGGAAGAAAGCCGGCATTTTCATTGGGCATATCAATTCCCAATTTATGACCCAGACCAAAATATTCTAGATTTTTGTTAAGTGCAGCAAGTCCTTTGCCGGGACGGCTGTATCCATATTTCTCAAGTAGCTCTCTGATCAATTGATAAAAATATGAGTTGCAAGAGTATTGTAATGCTGTGGCAATGTTATAAGGAGTCGGATGAGCATGACAACCTTGTGAAAACCCTTTTTTTTCGTTTATGGTATAGTCTCCTGTACAATACATTGTTCGAGAGGCATACGTTGTCCCTTCCTGAAGCGCGATGAGTGACACGATGGGTTTAAAAATCGATCCGGGAGGATATCGAGCTTGAATCGTTCTGTCCAACATCGGCCTGTTCAGGGTATCCGCTAATAGATTATAATATGTTTCATTACGCAGTTTGCCCAAGGCAAGACTATTGGGATCATAAGAGGGAGAACTAATCATCGCAAGCACTTCTCCTGACTGTGGCTCAATGGCTACAATACTACCTCGTTTTCCTTCCATTAGCCTCTCTCCAAAGGCTTGTAAATCTATGTCAAGAGATGTTATAAGATCCTCTCCTCCAACGGCAAAAACATCTTGGCTTCCATATTTATAAGCTTCTATTTCTCGTCCAATATTATCTTTTAGGATAAATTCCATCCCACTTTTGCCTCTCAAAACCTCTTCATAAACCCTTTCAAGGCCTTTTGTCCCTTTGATATCTCCCGGTTCATATTGATCATTGTTTTTTAAGTCCGTAACAGACACCTTACTAACATAGCCTAAGACATGTGCCGCCTGTCTAAACGGATAACTCCTCTTGTTTTTCATGCGCGGATAAAACCCAGGAAAACGATATAGGTGTTCTTGGAACTTAGAAAATATGACCGGGTCGATGTTGGAAAGAAAAGTTATTGGAATAGATTGCTGAAAATATGTTTTACCTTCTGCATTTTCTATGCGCAATTGATAGGTCTCAATGTCTATGTCTAAAAGTTTACAAAATTCTTGTACGTCCATCTGTGGATCAATTTCTCTGTAGATCATTTGCAACTCATATGTTGGTTCATTGATGACTAACAAGAGGCCATTGCGATCTTTAATTAATCCTCTCGGCGGAGCAATATTTCTTTTGATTAAGGTACGGTTTTGTGCATCTTCTCGATAAGATTTGTTTAGCACTTGAAGTTGAAAAAGATTGAACAATAAAAGCAGCCCTCCAATACCAAAAAAAGCCATTATAACTTTATATCTGTTTGTGTTATTCATGCTAATACTTAAACACCATACTATAAAGAATGATCAACAAAAACGATATTCCGAAACTTAAAAGTGTGTTCACCAATATTTTGGCGATATAGACAAACGCAAAAGCATCGATCGAAAAGTAGGCCAGTATATGAATCAAAATCATAATAGCCACAAACAATAAATACCATGACGTTTTGTAACTGCTAAAATTGGGAGCACTATCTGTGTTGTATCCTCCCCGGGGTTCAACCATTTGTAAAACATAACCTCTCGCAAAAGCAGTAAAGGTTAAAGCAGCTGTATGAAGACCAAGACTATCATATGCAACATCTACAAGGAGTCCGGTAAAAAACCCAACGGTCAAAACAATTGCTCGAGGTGTTTTGATGGGTATCGCAATGATAATCAAGGGATACAAGAAAACACTAATGACAAATGTTTCCGATATTACCACCTGAATATTTTTCAGTAAGAATATTTGACAAAACAATATGAATATTCCGGAAAGAAAGTGCGTAACATTGAATCTATTCATCCGACTCGATATCTAAACGTTCTTTGGCAAAATTATTCTTCAAAACATATACATGACCCAGTTTGGTGAAATCCGTAACCGGTTCTATAGAGATATCGTAAAAAACACCATTCTTGCTTATATTAAAAGCTCTTATTGTACCAATAGTTATACCTCGGGGAAAAATAGTTGAGTATCCGTTGGTTTCCACGATGAGACCATTTTGGAGTTTTATGTGTTTTGGGATACCTTTTAATGACAAGCGATCAAAGGCCTTACCATCCCAAAAGATGGTGCCAAAATAGTCTTCCTCTTTTATACTGGCACTGATCCTTGAGTTTATATGCAATAGAGATAGCACTGTTGCATAATGTGTACTTACTTGTGTTACGATACCGGCCACACCGTCAGAAGTTATCACACCCATGTTTGTGGCAACACGATCATTTGATCCTTTGTCTATTGTGAAATAATTGTGAGTTGTCTGGATACTGTTATTGATCACCCTAGCTGGAATAACTTCGTAGGGATAACGCGAGGTATCCAACTCCTCTTGCAATATTCTGGGGATACGGATCAGATCTTTTAACAGGCGAGCATTCTCCCTCAGAAGCTCATCATTGGACTGCCGCAATGACAAATAGTCTCCAACTTCTGCTGATTTTTTGCTAACGGCGCCAAAGAACAGAGAACTAGAATGAAGAAAAATCTCCTTTTGCTTTACATTGTAATTTACAATAAGAACAAATGCTATCATCTCATAAAAAAGAAACAAGAGAATATGCCCATACTTGCGAAGGATATGAAGATTAGATCGCATGATTGTTTACATACTTCTGCGATCCATGAGGAAGGTATATTCCTTTGTGTTTTTTAAAGCCTTGCCCGTCCCCCGAACGACTGCTCTCAGCGGATCGTCTGCAACAAAAACTTTTAGTTTTGTCTTTTCGGCGATACGCTTATCCATTCCCCTCAGTAAGGCGCCGCCGCCTGTAAGAAATATTCCAGTTCTATATATATCCGAAGCGAGTTCAGGTGGCGTCTCTTCCAAGGCCCTGATGACGGCATCTTCGATTTTACTAATAGATTTATCAATGGCCTCTGCTACTTCTTCATGACCAATATAGATTTGCTTGGGGATCCCTGTCAGCAAATCCCTCCCATTTACGGCAAGCTTCTCCGGGGGATTCTCGATATCGGCATAGGCAGAGCCCACTTCTTTTTTGATCCGCTCTGCAGTTCTTTCTCCTATCAGAAGATTGTGCATTCTCTTAACATATTCAACGATGTCATCAGTCAACTCATCTCCTGCTGTTCGGATAGATTGATCTGTCACGATGCCGGCAAGTGCGATTACAGCAATCTCAGTTGTTCCTCCTCCAATATCAATAATCATATTTCCCATGGGCTCCATGACGTCAATACCTATCCCTAAAGCAGCTGCCATGGGCTCGTGTATGAGATAGGTCTCCTTGGAATCAACGTGATCTGCAGAATCAAAAACAGCGCGTTTCTCTACTTCAGTAATTCCGGAAGGAATGCAAATAACCATTTTTAAATGAGTAAAAAATCTGCGCTTATTCTCAACCATGCGTATCATGCCCTGAATCATGTTCTCCGCGGCTTGAAAATCTGCTATTACACCATCTTTCAAAGGTCTTACCGTGATGATATTGGCATGTGTCTTCTCATGCATATGCATCGCTTTCAATCCCACAGCCAATAATTCTCGTGTGTTGCGATCCATTGCGACAATAGAAGGCTCATCTACTACGACCTTGTCCTCATATACAATTAAGGTGTTGGCTGTTCCGAGATCTATGGCCAACTCCTTTCTGAAAAAATTAAATAATCCCATGCCTTATTATATTTGGGGAGTCCCAACAATTACCTCCCAATAATCTTCTGAATTAAAATACTTCTGTGCCATCTCAATTACATCATCTGCATTGACGGATACAGAAGCCATTATTACAGCTCTTAAGTCGCTCAAGGGAATATCGCTCAAAACTAATGATTTTATTGCCTTCATACTATTGAAAGGCCCATCAAAGAGGTTGAGATAACTTCCCATCATATAATTGGCGACCAAAGACAGTTCCTCAGGGGCAACTTTTTCTGTTTTAAGCCGATCCATTTCTTTATAAATCTCTGTGAGGCAAGGAAAGACATTTGGATTGGCGACTTCTGTAGATATCACTAATCCCGCATCATGCAATTGACTATCAATCATGCTATAGATCCCATAGGTCATACCCAATCCCTCTCTTACATTCGTCACTAAACGCGAGCCAAAAAATCCTCCAAAAAGTGTGTTTAAAAAATTGAGTTTATGAAAATCCGGATGTTTTCGAATGATGGCCTTTCTACCAATTTTGATTGATGTTTGCATCGTATGACCCTTAATAACGCTACGTTTAGGCTTTCTTCTATGATCAACAAGATTGATCTTGTTGAGTCTTATTCCTCCTTTGGGTATTTTATCGCCAAGATATTCAAGTATGTCTCGGTCACTGCTATTTATATCTCCTGAGACAAAAAACATGCAATTGTTTTGCCTGATAGTATGACAATAGAAGTTTTTGAGGTCTAAAACTTCTATGGAAAGATATTTTTCTTCCGAGCTATTGTATCCATATGGGTTTTCTTCCCCATAGATTCCTGAGGTTAATTCTCGATAGGAAACAATATCGTTCTTGGCCATTTCCACCTGCAATCGCTCAATACGTCTGTTGATAAAATGCTTTAGTTCTGCTTGGTCGAAGTGAGGGTCGCTCAGTATTTCTCCTAGGATATCAATCATCTCTTTGAGATGCTTTTTTAGACATACTAACCGTGCGGTTATCAGATCCATGCTTGCGGTAATTGTGATCGAAGCTCCTCTGAAATCTATCTCTTCTGACAATTGTTCCGAAGAATATTTTCCCGCCCCTTCTCTCATCATCGGTGCACAACAGGCCGAAGTAAGTTGTTTTTCTTCTTGTGGTCTCCCCGCATAAAAAAGCACTTCCAACATCACAATACCCGAGTTCGGCTTTTTTATTTCATAAACCGGTATAGACCCCTGTGTGGTATAGGTCTCCACCTCAGGGAGTTGAATGTCCTTGATGGCTTGAATCTGGGGCGGGGTTGAAAGAATATTGGTTTTCAGCATTTGATAATCGCATCCTAAATGAAAGGGGCTTCAAAAATAGACTAATCCGAGAAATTTCTAAATCTCCAGTTGCCTAAACCTCATTTTTAACCTACATTCTTAAAAAGACGTTACTATTCAGGTAGGCGTCATTTTGGCTAAAAAAACACTTTCCCCCGTCATATTTCCGCTATTTTTTTCGCCGTATCGCTGCTATGCCTCAAAAAATAGGCGTCATCTGCCGAAAAAATTGCCTTTTTTTATCTCAAAAGCACCCTCCCTGAACAGTACCAAAAGACTTTGATTGTATGATCGGGATACCCCGCGGATAAGAAGATTGTGGAGCTGGTCTCAAAAAACATCATATCGTATCCAAAGTGACTAGATTACCCACAGAACCTATATTAAACAGGCCTCTCAAAATCATCATTTGATTTGAGAGGCCTGTGAGTAAAGAATGGAAGTCGAAAGGATGCTTACGCGGCAGCGTCCACTTTAGCTCTTGTCAATTTCAGAAAGTCGCTGATGATGACTTCTGTTATATAGTGCTTCTTTCCATCATTGTCTTCGTATGTACGATAAGTGAGTTTGCCTTGTACCATGACTTCATCTCCCTTACTGAGAAGGTTGCTCATGTTTTCAGCGGTTTTGCCCCAAGCCTTGACATTGTGCCATTGAGTTTCTTTGATGAGCTCTCCTTTGTTGTTTTTGTAGTATTCATTGGTGGCAATTGTGAGTAATGCAAGCGACCGATTGTCGCCGACGGTACGGAAGTCTATGTCTTTACCTAGGTTTCCAATTAGTGTTACTTGATTCTTTAAAGCATTCATAATGTAAAATTTTTTTTATCCCTTACAGATGAGGGATGAGATTAAGAAAAAAAATTTATCAGTTGAAAGATTCTTAATGTTCTTCCGGCTGATTGACAATGCAAATTTGAGACACTATGCAACCATAAGCTTCATTATAGCCGTTTAATGCCGTTTATAAACGATTATAGCCGTTTAAAATCGACTATAAGCCCTAATTCAGGGAAGAGTTCTATATTTACTTAAAGTGTTAAAAGACGTTATATTTATCCAGAAGTACATAGAAAACAATACTGTTCGTTTGTGTAATCTTGTCCGACCACCAAAAAAAAGCCACTTGTCAACGACAAGTGGCTTTTTGAGTTTTGGTTGTTACTATCTCTTACTATGAATTATTGTAGTAAGTGATAATTGAGATGACCTCTTTATGTTTGGATATTTTTTTGGGTAGTATATTAAGTACAATATGGCTTTCAAATGATTCTATAAGTGCTTCTTCCAAAACAGACAGACCTTTTTTAATTTCACCAAGATCAATATAGCAAGCGGCCTTTAGATATTCCAATCTATAGCTAAACGTATAACGATCTGCCACTTCTAATTCTTTTAAGGCATCTTTACTCACACCTTGACAAATCAAGAAAGCGATATAGTCTTCCCAGTAATTGGCTTGCTCGCATCCTTTGACGGCTGCTTTTTGATAGTAGTATAAAGCTCTTGTTGAATCATTGATTTCATGATATGATTTGCCAAGGGCATGAAAGTACTCTTCGACATCTTTTTCAATAAAAATCGCTTTTCTCAATACTTTTACAGCACTGTTCCAGTCCTCTGTCTTCATATAGCACTTCGCAAGCAAAAAGAAAGCTTCATCATCATAAGCATCCAATTCTATGGCTTTAAATAGATTGCGCTTTGCCTTGTCTATCATACCTTGTTCAAATTGGCAAGAAGAAATGGACATCAACAGATCAAATCCAGAGCCAAATATTTCTAATGCCTCCTCGTATATCTCAAGTGCCATATCATACTTGCGTCGATCATAACACAACTGAGCACAATCCAGATAGGCTTGTTCAAAATGCGGATTGATAATATAGACAAATTCAAAAGCCTCAATAGCCTTATCATATTCCTGAACATTGGCATATGCATGACCGAGATTGAACCAAGCCAAATGATTATAAGGGTAGTTATTTACAATCACCTGATGAATCAGAATTCCTTCTTGGTAATTCTTGCTCTGTTCAATGGCCGTGTTCATTTTGTACAAGGCTTCTTCAGAATTGGGATTAATGTGCAATGCTTTTTTGATACACTGAAACATCATCTCATATTCCTGAACATATTCATACAAAAATGCCTCGACAAGATATATGTCCTCTAAGTCAGAATGAAGCGCCTCGGCTTTTAGTTCTTCTATAAGGACATGTGCTTTATTGAAATGCCCAAGATGTATATGCACCCTAGTCTTCAACAATTGTACTTCCAGTTCCTTAGGGGCAACTGTTTCTGCTCGAGAAATCACCATAGAGGCCTTAACAAACAGACCTTGCTTTATAAGAATACGTGCCTTAATACAAAGAAAATCTGCTCTATAAGAAAATTGGTGTATGGCACGATCTATTGTTTCTAAGGCACGATCATAATCACACTCCTCTCCATAATAAGCCACTATCTGATAATACTCCGTATCGGTCAGATATTTAACTTCCCCTGATTCCTGCTGATGTTCATATTCTGATATCAAACTCAGAAGGTTAGGGGAAATTTTTAGTCTACTATCCATAGGTTCTACTGTAAGGGATTACAATTAGGTCGCTAAGATAGATAAATCACTTAGTTTCAAAATTTCTAAATGCTTTTTTTTTCCACATATCAACATATATTTTTTGCATTAAAAATTCGACTTATATGATTGGTTTTAAATATTTTATACATATTTAATATGATTATATATTAACGTTTTGAGGCTAAGTGATTCACACTCACCACACAACATATACAGTATATTTTTGATCTATCAAAGTATCTATCCTAGGGCAAACCCCTACAACCCACTTTTTTACGGATTGAGAGATTATGATATCCCATGGTTGGTCACATGAGGAGATGTATTCAACATCCCAGCAAAGAGGTCGATCCTATCATAGAGTAATTGATGTGTGTAGTGGCATAGTTACAAATGATTCAAAAGCACAAGTCACAAAAAACCATGACTTTCGATGATTCCTTTGTTATTTTGGGCAATTATGATAGAACGATACCCGAAGGAAGTAGCAATACGGTTGATGAAACTAAGTAAGCAATGGCTCCAATCAGATGTCAGCATACTAGATATTGATGCATTAAGAGAAGTTCTTCGATTTCATGAATGGAGATATTATCTCATGAATGACCCCGTCTTAAGTGATTATGAATACGATGTATTGTATAAGAAGCTTCAAAAAATAGAGCAAGAACACCCCCATCTTATAACACCTGACAGTCCTACACAGCGCGTCTCAAGCGATGTGTCGGGACAAGAGGAGACGATAAGACATCTCACGCCCATGTTGTCTCTTGACAATTCATATAATGCCGAAGATCTGTTGAAATGGGATGAACAAATACACAAACTGCTTGGTCTTAGCCAAGAAATGCCCGTCGAATATTGTCTAGAGCCTAAGTTTGATGGCGGGAGCATCGCTATCGTCTATGAGGATGATCAACTCCTTAGAGCGGCTACAAGAGGCAATGGTATAGTAGGAGAAGACATCACGCACAATGCCCGTAGTCTCCCATCTCTGCCCTTGTCTGCACCTTGGTCTAAAATAAGCATACGGCTCGCTGAAATACGAGGAGAGGCAGTCATCCGCAAGGATCGTTTTGTTGAACTCAACAAAACGAGAGATTTAGAAGGTAAAACCTTGTTTGCCAATCCCCGCAACAGTGCTACGGGAGGACTCCGCATGAAGGATCCCGTTGAAACACGAGAGCGCGGTATTGAAGTATTTGCGTTTCAATTGGGTTTTGCTCAGGGATTTCAGGGTGAAGATCGCTTGGTAGAGATTGATACACACAGCGAGCAGATCGCCCTACTTGGAACGCTGGGTTTTAAAATCCAAGACCCTAAAGATCTCGTCTGTGAAAACATAGATGCAGTCATAGCCAAAATACAAAGATGGGAATCTCAAAGAGAAGACTATCCCTACGAAATAGACGGTATGGTCATCAAGGTCAATCGACGCATTTGGCAAGAAAAATGTGGTTCCACTTCCCACCATCCAAGGTGGGCCATGGCCTATAAATTCAAGGCCAAGCAAGGCACCACAACATTGGAACAGATAGAGTTTCAAGTAGGGAAAATTGGATCGATAACGCCCGTTGCCAAAGTAACGCCGGTACAGCTCGCCGGTGTTACTGTGTCTTCTGTATCCCTGCACAATGAGGAGTTTATCACCTCCAAGGATCTAAGAATAGGAGATAGGGTCATTATCGAACGAGCCGGAGATGTCATCCCATATATCGTCAAATCACTCCCCGATCTTCGAACAGGCGACGAAAAACCCTTTGTTTTTCCGGAATTTTGCCCGATTAACAAAGAGGAGAAAATCCAGCTTGTAAAGCCGCCGGGAGAATCCGCTTGGAGGTGCCCCCATTGTACCTGTGGTGCTCAGGATTTACAGCGCATTATATTTCATGTATCCAAGGCCGCAATGGACATCGACGGTTTTGGAAAATCCTATGTCGAACGTTTTTATGACTTGGGGTGGCTTAGAGATATCAGTGACGTCTATAATTTAGACTATGACAAGATAGCCCAACTAGAGGGCTTTGGTCAAAAGTCTGCCGGCAACCTCCGTAAATCTATTGACAAAGCGAAACCCAATCCGGTCAATAAGCTTTTGCATAGTCTCAGTATCCATCACTTAGGCAAACGAGCATCCGAATTGATTGCCCAACAGATTCATTCGGTATTTGATCTGCAAGATTGGGATGAAGAACGATATCTGACAATCAAAGATATCGGTCCGGTGGTTGCTCAAAACGTAGCCAGTTACTTTAGCAATCCCAACAATATTGCTATGCTCAAAAGGATGGAAGCCCGAGGTGTCAATATGTTGCAAACCGAAGCAGATAAACCCCTAGAGATTGGGGAAGATGCACGTCTCGCCAACAAAACCATCCTTTTTACAGGTTCACTCAAACAGATGACCCGCAATGAGGCAAAAAAACTCGCCACTCAACACGGTGCTAAAAATATCAGTGCCGTAAGTGCTAATCTCGACATCCTCGTCGTTGGAGAAAAAGCGGGTTCCAAGCTAAAAAAAGCTCAAAACCTCGGAACGGTGGAAATCTGGACAGAAGAAGAATTTTTAGATCGAATCAATCATTAAATCCAATGCCCAAACTATATGTAATCCCTTCGCTCTTGGCCGATTCGGGCAAAGATCATATACCCCCTATAGTAAAAGCAACGATAGAAGACTTGGATGTATTTGTGGTGGAAGGGCTACGAACGGCACGACGATTTATCCGAACCTTGATTCCGGGGTACAATATAGATGCAGCAATATTTGTCCAAATCAACAAACATGATCAGCAGAGCACCACTGAGATGGTATCAGAGGTGTTGCGTACAGGCAAAGACATCGGATTGTTAAGTGAAGCCGGATCTCCATGTCTTGCAGACCCGGGCAACACCATCGTCAATCAAGCCCGGAAATCAGGCTATCAAATATGCCCGTTGTCAGGGCCTACTTCTATCGTACTTGCCTTAATTGCTTCGGGTAAAAATGGTCAACAATTCACCTTTCACGGATATCTCCCTTACAAAGACCCCACATTGACCAAAAAACTTCGACACATAGATCAAGCACTTCAACAGTCCGGTTACACACAAATATGGATGGAGACACCATATCGCAATGACAGACTACTCCAAGCCATCTGCAAAACCATCCCCGGCCATCGCTCATTGACCGTGGCCTGTGATCTCAATAGT
>JAJRXG010000107.1 GCA_024276375.1 Bacteroidota bacterium
ATATCCAAGACAAAGTAAATCATTTAATCGATATGGGTATGGGTTGGGCTCCTCGGGTACTGCTCGCTCTTGTAGCACTGTTGATAGGCTTATGGATTGTCGGAAGACTTACACATCTCCTAAGGAACTCACTTGAACGGAGCGGTCTAGATTTAACCTTGAGAAACTTTCTTGCTTCATTGGCAAGTATCTTTCTGAAGATCATGTTGTTCTTCTCCGTGGCAAGTATGGTCGGGATCAATACGACTTCCTTTGTTGCTATTATCGGAGCGCTCATGGTGGGCATTGGTATGGCATTCAATGGCACCATCGGCCACTTGGCAAGTGGTGTGATGTTGATGATATTTAGACCCTTTGTGGCCGGAGATCTTGTCGAAATAGGTGGAGGCCATACAGGTACAGTCGAATCTATTAATGCCTTCAACACCACTTTAGCGACATTGGATAATAAACGAATCATCGTGGCCAATAGCAATGTGACCGGCAATACGATCACCAATATTAGTGGCCAAGGTATCGTCGGAGTGGAGCTATCTTATCAGATCAGCTATGATCAAAGCATTGATATAGCACGTGACGCAATCTTGAAAGTAGGCAAGGCTTGTCCCTTTATTCTCGATGACCCTCAACAAGGAGTCGTCGTGGCTCAACATGGTGATCACGGGGTAAATCTCAACACAAGACCTTTTTGCAAAAGCGAGCATTATTGGGATACCTATTTCTACATGCAGGAGCATGTGAAAAAAGAATTTGATCAGCAAGGTATCTCCATCCCTTTTCAACGTTTGGATGTTCAACTTTTACCGGAATTAACATGATATCACTCCAAAGATACAGATAGGGTATAGCACTAAAAAAATAGCGGGACTGATTTTTTCAGTCCCGCTATTTTATCTTACAATAGCCTGTGACTACTGATCAACAGTAAATTTCTTTACCACGCTGTGACCGTCTTCCTGAGTCACTTTTATAAAGTACAACCCACTTGGATAATTGCTCACATCGATCTTTTCACTACTAGTGATTTGTGGCTGATGCTGGTTCATCAACTGTCCATCTGACTGATATATGCTGATCACTGATTTTAGTCCTTGGCCTCCACGCAGATCCAGATACAGTATGGATGATACGGGATTAGGATATAGATCAAATGAGAACGCTCCGGACTCTTGTACTTCTTTTTCTCCTGATCGCGATTCGGCCGATACTCTGGCAAACTCATCAATAATGGTGATATCAAATGAGCATGTATCCACACCACCACAACCATCGGCAGCTCTATAGGTGATCGTAGTAGTACCCGTACGGAAAGTTGATCCACTAATAGGGCCGCCGATCTGATCCACGTGATCACAACCCTTGATCTCTACCACAAATTCCAATTTCTTGCTTCCGTCGTCATCATACCAAACGCCGTTTTCATTCAGATGTACATAGTCGCCATCCGCATCCGGTTGATTGGCAGACCAACTGCTAAATCCAATAGCTGTCCCATCTACCCATCGGAAGGTTCCTTCGTCTTCTCGATCGGTGAGTCCGATGTATGCCTCGCGCCTGATGATTCGGGCAGAGATATAGTCATTTTCTTCTTTGGTCGTGACGATGGCAAGTGTACCACCGATCTCTTTAGCACGACGCTCTGCAACCCTCCAACTCGCTCTGCCGGCAGAACAATAATAGTATGAATCACCTCTATTGCCCATGTAAATATATCCCGGGATGTTGCGTCTCGGACATATGGTGCAACACGTATTGTAAACAGGATCTTCCCATGATACCCTTGTCCAACCATATGCAACATTGAGTACGATATCATCCGGACATTCAAACTTGGGCGTGTTGTCGGCTCGCACGACAAAACTGCATTCATCATCCGTACCACAGCGATCCACTACTCTATAAGTCACTGTATAATTCATGACACCATCTATCTCTTCTATATTGTCAAGCGATCTGGTCAAGGTGGTGCAATCTACTTCTATAATATAGCGCAGTGATTTATTATTGCTTTGATCGTTCCATTGCCCGTTGCGCATGATTTCTACGTAATCTTGTCTATTGCCATAGTTGTTTGGTTGCCCGCTATACCAGTTAGAATAGCTCAACTTACTACCATCTACCCAAACAAATACACCTTCTTCATCGTAGTCCTGCAAACCTATAAAGGCACTGTTACCGGGAAAGATACTTGTGATATAATCATTTTCTTCGGCACTGGTTATTATCAGCAGCCGACCTCCTGCCGCTTCCGCATGTCGCCGTGCATCTTGCCAGTCATCGGCACGATCGGATATATAATAGCTCTGTCCATTGAAAAATCCCATATATTGAAATCCCGGGATGTTGTCCTCCGTACACATGGGACAATTGGTCTCCACTTGTGGCATCGGCAGATCATCAAGATTGAGATCGTCAATGCATCGCACAACCATATCGTCGGGGCACACGATTTGTACTTCTTCAGGGACAGTTACGTCAAATGAGCAACTGACTTCATTGCCCGCCAAATCCGTAACGGTATAGATGACAGTAGTTGTTCCTGTCGGAAATACACTACCGCTTTCAATATTTACGGTGATCGATACTTCGCAATCGTCACTATATTCTGGCGTGTTCCATGTATGGATAGGATCATCGGGATCAAGGGTTACATCGTCAGGACAATCGCCTATCACAGGGGATTGAGTATCCTCAATCACAATCAATTGAGTACATGCTACCATCAACGTATCAGCAATCGGATCTGTAGCTTTCCACGTGCGTTGGATCGTGATCTGACCATTTATTCCCTCGGATACAGTCTCATCAGTATATGTAATAACGGGCTCTTGACAGTAAGCACCCCCACCTATACCTATCGCATATCCCGTAACATCCGGATGCGTGGATGTTCCTATGCATCCGTTATAATCCTCAGGACATGTTATACTTGGTGTTTCTTGGCAACAGGCTTTCGTTACCGTTATAGTAAAAGATGCAACCGTTGTATTGTCGCATTTGTCCATAGCTGTATAGGTGACAACTGTGGTTCCAATCTCAAAGATATGACCACTTGGGATGTCTGAGGTGAGACTCATAATCTCACAGTTGTCAATCGCAATTGGAGCGACCCAACTTACACTCGCAAGACACGTTTGATCTGAAGCGATTACCATATTTTCCGGCATACCGGATATAATCGGAGCTTCATTGTCAGCTAAGGTGATGCGTTGAATACAAGAAGTTGTAATGGCTTCATTGTTGTAGCCGATATAGCTGGCTGTCCATGTTCGCTCTATAACAGTCAAGCAGTTTGTACTATCATTGATCGTCTGATCGACATAGGTGACCTCAGGAGTTGGACAACTCGGATCACCGCTGATTGTGCTGGCCATGCCGGTTACATCAGGAGTCAATGCATCTTCGGGACAACCAGTATAATCCTCAGGACATGATAGAACCGGAGGGACTCTACAACAGTTTTCAATCACCGTTACCGTAAATGATGCCGTGCTGGTATTGCCACAAGCATCTGTCGCTGTGTAAGTCACCGTCGTAGTACCGATCTCAAATACGCTACCACTGGCATAGTTACTTTCGAGTGAGGGATTTCCGCAATCGTCACTGGCGCTAGGAGAAGGCCACGTTACATTGCGCCGGCATTGTTCATCAGAATCTATGGTGATATTGTCAGGTATATTTCTAATAACCGGTGCTTCTGTATCTGTAAGGACAATGATTTGAACACAAGTCGCACTCATGTCCGCATCAAGAACTCCGGGATAAGTGGCTTTCCAGGTTCTTCTAATCGTGATGGTACAACCATCGCCATCTGTTATCTCTTCATCTGTAAATGAAATACCCGGATCAGGACATTCCGGGCTTCCCGGCAAGGCAGTAGCCACACCGGTAACGGCAGGATCTATTTTGGATCCCGGACATGCCGTATAGTCCTCGGGACACATGATTGTAGGTGGAGTTACACAACAGTTCTCCAATACCGTTACCGTAAATGAAGCGGTGTTGGTATTACCACAAGCGTCAGTAGCTGTATATATTACCGTAGTAGTTCCAATATCAAATTGACTGCCATTGGCAATGTTAGAAGTGAGGGATTGGATACCACAATTATCTTGAGCGTCGGGATCAGTCCAAGCAACAAAGGCCTTACAATTATTGTCTGAATTGACCTCGATGTTATCGGGTATGTTGATGATACTAGGATTCTCTTCATCAACAAGTATGATGGTCTGAACACACGTACTGGTCAATGCTCCATCGCTGATACCGGGATATGATGCCGTCCATGTACGCAAAATGACACGATCACAGGCCGTGAATCCACTCTGGAGCTCATCTGTATAGGTCAATATTGGTTCCGGGCATGTTTCCGCACCCGATATGGCTGTGGCCATTCCGGATATGGCAGGATCAATATCTCCGTTGGGACACCCAATATAAGTCTCGGGACATGTGATAATGGGGGCATTCATACAGCAAGCTTCGATGACCGTAACATCAAAACTCCCCATCGAAATGTTACCACATGCATCTATAGCTGTATATATAACTTGAGTCGTACCAACATCAAAAACACTTCCACTTGTTATATTGGACATCAGGGACTGAAGACCGCAATTATCTGTAGCACTCGGATCCGGCCAAGTAACAATAGCTGTACAGCTCTGATCTGAATCTATAGTAATATCCTCCGGCAATCCTATGATCTCAGGTGCTGTCATATCCATCACCTCAATGATTTGTACACAAGTGCTAACTAGATTGGGATCCGTATTATCAAGATAACTTGCGCTCCATGTTCTCTGTAGAATATAACTGCATCCCATCATCGCAGTAGTATCATCCGTATAAGTAAGCACTAGTTCAGGACATGTATCTATACCTTTGACAACGACCGGATTACCACTCACACTCGGATCAATAGAGTTGCCGGGACAGGTCTCGTAAGCATCGGGACAAGATGAAAAGACGGGTGGCGTATCGCAATCAGGAACACAATCTTCTACAATAACTGTAATCGAAGTTGTCGTCATACATCCTATGCCATCTGTTGCTGAGACGGTATAAGTAGTGGTTTGATCCGGTTGAACAACTACAGAGGAAGTACCGGGCAGTCCATTGTCCCAGAGATATGTCACTTCACCGGTATTATTTATCGGATCAGCAGTAATCGTAGCAGATTCCTCCAAATCCGAACATATCGTCTGATCCTCACCAAGATCCACAATAAAGCCCGGCAATATTTCAATGGTACAATCCACACAGGCTACAATGCTGTCAGTTGCTTCTTCTACAGGTGAATCAAATTCTATGGGTATGTATTTTCTCGGCGTTGCACACCCATCAAAAGTAGTAGAGCAATCTTGATACAATTGTACATTGTCAAAGTTCCCTCCCGGAGAGGCATATATGGCAAGCAATGAAGCTTCGGCTTGAGCCGATGCACCGACGACAGTCACTTTAGCATTGAAATCGCGTTTAAGAATATCAATATTTGTAAATGGCCTAATGACTGAACAATTAATGAAGGAACAAGAATCTTCAAATCCAAATGCATCGGTAAATATGACAAGCCTTAACTTATTGATCGGATTGCGGTTCAGAGTACCATCATTCAAGGCAGCGACAATATCTCCTATGGCATTGTTGAGATCGTCTCCTCCACCTTCACTACAGAATCCACTCGAATTCCGTACCGTGCAGAATTTGCGTTCGACAGAAGTAAATGTGTTGGAGCTACTCAAATCATACTGTATAAATGTCTCCTGACCAAATGCTCCTCCATAATGGACTAATCCCAATTGTGATTTTTGACATTTAGCCTCTACCTTTTTCATCGTTGTAAGTATGATGTTTTCAAAACTCTCAAACTCCGATTCGTCGATACTTTGACTGTTGTCAATTAAAAATATAATGTCTGTGTAACTTGTATCAGGAGAGCAATCCGGAACACATGACTCCACAAATACCGTCACCTGATCTGATCCGGTACAGCCATTGGGATCTGTTACAGTGACGGAATACGTTGTTGTCTCGGAAGGACTGACATCCACGCTCGACTGAGCAGGCAACCCATGGCTCCAAGCATATGTAAGTGTTCCTTCTACATCTGTAAGACTGACCGTAAGGGTCGCAGACTCATTCATATCTCCACAAATACTGCGGTTGACCCCTAGCTCAGGATTAACTACCTGGATGATATCTATACTACATTCTACAAATGCAGCAATGCTATCCGAAGTAGTTTCTACAGGCGAATCAAATTCTATCGGAATATACTTCCTTGGCATGGCACAACCATCAACAGTGTTTTGACAGTCTTCATATAGCTGTACATTATCAAAATTTCCTCCCGGAGAGGCATATATAGCAAGCAATGAGGCTTCGGCTTGCGATGAAGCTCCTACTACGCTCACCTGAGCATCATACATGGTTTTGAGTCGATCTATATTGGTAAAGGGGCGAATGACAGAACAATTTATAAACGTACATTCTTCATCAAATCCAAAAGCATCAGTGAATATGACCAATTGAAATTTATTCATAGGGTTATGATTCAATGCTCCATTGCCCAATGCTGTAATTATCTCTCCTATGGCATAGTTTAAATCATCTCCTCCTCCTTCGCTACAGAATCCACTGGAGTTCCGCACAGTACAAAATTGACGCGTGATTTCATTTATTTGATTGCTCTTGGTGAAATCAAAACTTATGGCCATCTCCCGACCAAAAGCTCCACCATAATGCACGAGCCCTAACTGTGAATCCACACACTTGTCCTGTACCTTGGCTATCGTGCGAAGTATAATACTCGAAAATAGGTCAAACTCCTGATCATCTATACTCTGACTATTGTCGATCAGGAAGAGAATATCTGTAAAACTTGTATCTGCTTGACATAGATCTTGAGATTGAGCCCAAGATGTTGATAGAACTATCAATGCCATCAAAGCTAGAATGCGCTGATTTACTCCATGAGTGAAGGGAGAGTGATTTATCATATCTTTTAATTCGTATGAAATAAGAGTTTAAACAAAAAACGACGGAAAAATAACCAGAAAGGTAGAGATATCCTATATAAATTTATACTAATATGTAAAGAAACATTGTTTGCCACTTGATTTGGGCAAATACATAGAGCCTTATTCTTATTAATATCCCTGTCTTTGATAAGGAAGGCTTACTATTCCGCAGGCAAATTGAGACCCATTTTCTCCAGCAAAAAAGAGGCATTAAAGTTTTGACAAATGCCCGACTTGACCTTGTAATCAAATATTAGTTGGCCGTCTTCAAAATCTATATCAAAGTAATAGTTCTTTATATGATCTTCTTGATGCGCCAATTCGGCAAGTTGAATATCATGGGTAGCGATCATGGCATATGCCTTTTCTTCTTTTAGCTTATGCGCAATGGCTATCGATCCGCGAAGCTTATCTTTAGAGTTGGTTCCTCGGAGCATCTCATCGATCAAGATAAAACAGGATTGATCTCCCTCTGCCAATGTCATTATCTGCCGGATACGATCCAATTCGGCTTTAAAAGTTGAGGCATTTTCTTCCAGATCATCTTTTATCCTCATGTATGTAGCCAATAGTACATTGGAGTAGGACAGAGCTTGGCCGGATATCTTGGTACCGGCAGATCCCAAGATCATGTTTAGGCCTATGGTTCTCAACAAGGTGCTTTTTCCCGACATATTTGATCCGGTTACAATACTTATATAGGTACCTGGATCAATATCAAAGTCATTGGGTACTGCACGATGAGCAGCCATCAATGGGTGTATGATTTGTACCGCTGACAATCGGAAGGGCTGCGCATCACTGATTGCTGCATATTTGTATCCCGGATGATTGTCTGCCCATGAGGCCAGAGATATTAATGCCTCCACATGGCCGATCAGTTCAAAGATCTCCGGAAACAAATTTTTATTCTTATTTTTCCATATAAATATTTTTTGAATCACTAGGGAGTCCCAGAGCAAGCCAATATTGAGTATTGTGGCAGGTATCATATGAAGTCTGTAATCCAAATAATCCATATGTCGCTGCAATTTTCTTAGCGCTGTCACGGAATGTTCTGGATCTTGATTGTCGCGCATACCATCAATGAATGTAGTGATATATGTATCCCGCCAATCATAGCATATGATATAATCCAGTGCCGCTGCATATGAATCTAGCTTTAACAGACTACCTGATAATTTGCTTTGAATCGCAGATACCTTAGAATGATGCCAGATCGATAATGAAAAATTGAGAATGCCCAGAATCAAGGCAATCTTATAGCCTACAGTCGGATATATAAAATAGAGGATAGCTGTCATTGCCCAAAGGATAGGCAATAGGCGTCGATAGGCTTTCAAGATTCCATGGGTGGCAAAAGAATAATCACTGTTGAGCCCGGCTTCGATATCCGGGAGGGGATCCCGAAATGTTCCGTTTTTGATCTCAAAAAGATATGCGCCAACTTTTTGACGAAAATTTAAGTCTTGGGACAATAGCTTTACAGCTTCTTGGCGCTCTTGAATATGAGTAGTCAGAGAGGATTTGGACAACCAAGTGGACAACAATTGTTGCCCATAGTAGGTTTTGCCGCGATTCAATATTTTATACAGAGAGAAAGATCCAAAAAGGTCTAAATCCTGAGCATATAAATGATGGGGTTCATTATATACTTCACCATCATAATATAGATTTTTGCCCATGGACATCACCTCAGCTTCATTGAGGTTGATATCTCGAAGTGCGGCGAGATGCGCTTTCTTTTTATCTATTTGCCATTGTCTGTAAATACAGATTAAGAATAACGAAATACCCAACAAAAGGACCAGCAAAAACCAAATTTCACCGATTGACCATGTCCAAACGGCAAGCATAATCGTAGCGACAAAAACCAACAATCTCAACACAGAAAGGCGAAAATGCTTGCTCGATAATACGTCAATCTGACCATTTAATTGATCCGATTGTTGCTGAAAAAAAACGATTCGGTTACGATATGATTCTTCGGTTTGGGTCATAGAGTCTTCGACTTAAAACAAGCGTAGCTGGTTTTTGACTTTAAAGGATCTGCGATGATGCTTGCAAGGCCCTTGTTCTTGCAATGCCAGACGATGAGCACGGGTGGCATATCCCTTGTTTTGAGACCATCCATATTGAGGATACTGTGTGGACAGGGATTGCATGTATTCATCACGATATGTTTTGGCGAGGATACTCGCAGCGGCTATAGCACCATATTTTTGATCTCCTTTTATGATACACCGGTGAGGAATATCGCGATATGCGTGAAATCGATTGCCATCTATCAACAGATATTCGGGACGTACTTTTAACTTGTCCAATGCGATATGCATCGCTCGCAGGGAAGCATTTAAAATGTTGATTTTATCAATCTCCCTTTCATTGACCTTGCTCACCGCATAATCAATTGCGTGTTTTTCGATATAAGTACGGAGTAGTACCCGGTCTTTTGCCTTGAGCAGTTTACTGTCGTTGAGCAATGGATGATGAAAAGAAGCGGGTAGTATCACCGCCGCTGCAAATACCGGCCCCGCCAGACACCCTCTGCCTGCCTCATCACATCCGGCTTCTATGTACTGATTAGTATAAGAATATATCACGTTGTAAAGATAGCATTGTAAGCTACGATGCGTGCGATCAAATATGAATAAGTTTAAAGTGATATCGCCTTTGGTTGATGTCCAGTTGTATAAAATAAGTACCGGATGTTGTAATATCAGCCTCGCTAATCTCAATATTGTTATGACCTGTCATGATCTTTATTTTTTTGGTCACCACCAGTCTCCCGGAAATATCTACAATAGATAAACTTCCTTCTGTCTCGTGTGGACTCATCAAAGAGATTAAAGCACTACTTTGACCGAATGGGTTGGGAGAGATATCGGATACTTCATATGTCGTTTCGTCATTCACAAATGAAAGTTGGAGTGATCGAGTATCTAAGTGTTCATCATAAATCTCTGGCTCAACAAGATGGGACAACGTAATCGTTTGGCTGAGCCGAATATTGCCACGTGCCCGGAATCTGATTTTCATAATGTGAGAAGGCTCATTACCCATATCTAGAAAAGTCGATTGACTGAGGCTTGTACTTATTTTGTTGCCGGATATGTCAATAATGCCCAGATTTGCAAAAGGAGATGTTACTTCCAATATTTCCATACGTTTGTCCAGATTGATGGCCCATTGCCAACCATATGTATTAATATGTTCGATAGAGATGTAGAATGTCCCCACTTGGCCTTCTTGTAGGATTTGGTCGCGGATGATCAATTGATGCTGTTTATACGAGCGAGTCGATGCCCATTCATAACTTAATATGGCAGATTGATCTATGTCCCCGACTTTAAGTGCGACTAGATCTTTGCGCAAAGATGTCACCATTGAAGTGATCAATATGTCATCGGATACAAGGTCTGTCGTCTCAAAATCTACTGGATCAAAAACGAGATCTCCACTCAAGAATCTCCAAGGAGGATATTGATCCAGGAGGCTCTCTTTTAGCAATATGGCCTTACGCAATTCTACAATGTCAATTGCCGATACACTTTGGTCATGATTGACATCGGCAAGTATCATGTCCCAATGTGATTCAAAAGGATCAATCCCCATCAAGTGTTGTTGAATGAGTATGACATCTCTTGTAGATAAACCATTGTTGACTAAGTCTTCATACTGAACATTGATCTGATAAGATCGCCCTCTCTTAGTAGAGGCAAAAGCATATTGCCCCTCATTGTCTATTGTTGTAGTGTCGGTGATTTCCGATTCAATATCATACAATATTAGGTTTGCTTCTTGCAAAATAACTCCTGAGGGCGTTAGAACTGATCCGGAAAGGCCTAGAGGGCTTTCATCGCCGTTCTGGATGTACGTGCAATATGTATAGTTATCTTGAATTTCTACATTTACAGTAGCATAATCGTAGGCTATCGTACCATCTACAAGAGTTCTATAAGCATATACATTGATTGCATTGGATCCAAGATGATCACAATTGAATTCCAAGACGTCGCTAGATGTTTCAAACGCCTCATTACTGAAACCTATACTCGTTTTCAAATCTTGATAGCAAGGATGCTCGGATTTGAGATGTAAATCACTTGCCCATATCTCCACAGTACCGTCACTGGCCAGTGTCGTACTCAACCCTTGGGCATATGGAGTGGGGGGTTTATTGTTTTCCAATACAATGTACTCAGAACAGCGGCTTTCATTGCCACATTGATCCCTGACTGTCCATTCTAATCGATGTCTCCCCAATGGCAATCTCTTGATTACAAAGGCCAGCCCATTGCTATCAATCGACAAGTTAGCGATCCGCTCATCTAGTATCGCATCAGCATCAATATCAATGTCCAGAGACCAGATGAGTTGAGCAACAGATATGCAGTTGTCAGTCGCTTCCTTAACAAGCAATACTTCTGCGGTTTGACAATCATCACTTGAAGCAAAGACCACCCTTGGTTCGGCGGTATTGTCACAAGTGGAGATAACAGGTTCAATTCCATCAACAATTTTAAATGTTTGAGTTCGAGTGGCTTCTACTTTGACTTGTGGATTGCACCAATCTATTACTGTCCATTGTCGCGTCATTTTAGAACAAGCTCCGTTTGTATCTCCTATCAATTGGTAGTATCGATCTTCATAAGTGATGCCTATAAGAGAGCATCCTTCTTGGGGTACCGAGGGTTGTCCCAATGTGTTGGGATCTATATCCTGGATGTCCATACATTCTATTGTAGCAGGTCTTAGTACGGGCCAATGTATTAGAGAAGTGTCCAGCGTGTTGCCTCCTACGATAAGTATTGTTTGTGTCAGAGAGTTGCTTGGATTGCCCGAAATGTCTATTGCGGTAAAAGTCCTCTGTATTTGTCCGGTGCCACAATCACTTATTTGTTCTTTAGTTTCTATTAAGAGCTCTACCTCCTCGGAGCATTCGCCTATTATAGATCCTGACATGAAGGAACTTGAAGATGACAAAACATATTCTTCTGGTAGCGTAAGGGATATGGATTCATTCCTTTGAGGCGTTCCGAAGAGATGACCATAGGGGTCAGATCCGTCAGCTTTAACGATACCCAATTGGCAATCTACTGTTAAATCCGGTGGAATAGTCAGTATCGGTGCGCTTTTGTCCGTTACACCTATGATTGCAGAACAATAGTTTATATTGCCTACATAGTCTGTGACTTTTAGATCAACCCTTATTAGGTCGCCGATATCTTCACAACAAAATTTAACAAAGTCACCAAAAAATGTATCCAATGGTGTACAATAGGATTGCGTACGACGCACTTCAATATTGGCAACAAAGCAATTGTCATGAGAGCCTGCATCAAGTGAGCTGGCATAAAATTTCACCTCTTTACCGGAGAGTGGCACGACAATATTTTCATAGCAAATGGCAACAGGTATTATCGGATCAATTACTTCTACGGTGATGGTATCTGTACCGATATTGTTGCAATCGTCGATGGCTTGCACCACCAGTTTGTGGATACCGTAGGGCAGTTCTATAATCTCTGAAGGACTATATAGATCATTTCTCCAGAGTATCTTGTACGTCAAGGATTCGCTCGACTGACAGTCATCATATGCCGACAAAGAAGAGAAGCTATAATTAGCATTGCACTCCTTAGTATTGGTTTCGAGACGAATCACCTGTTGATCCAGAAAGAATTGTGGAGGTGTCACATCTATAATCTTTATAATCTGTCGATGGGTTATGAGTTCAAAATCATATTGACATTTTGGTTCGATAATCGTCCATGTTCTAATGACCAATTTTGTGCAACCATCAGATACAATAACATCATCTTGATATGACACTTCAATATTGCAAATACTAACTCCACCATAATTGGGATAGAGCGTGTGACCATTTATGGTCGGGAAACCCACTGATGAAGACTGTTGTTTATCAAAATCGTACAGATGACATGGGATGACAGTATCACTTGGAAATACGAGCACACTACGATCTAGTTGTTGGTTTATCTGTGCAAATTGAACTATAATATTCTGGGCACAGGATTGAGATTCATTGCCATATTCGTCAATAGCCACAAAGGTGCGTGTTATGGTTTGTTGTGTTGTAGGATACGTGCAATCATCAACTTGAACTTGATCAGAATATCTCCATATTACGCTACTGCATTCTGAAGCTAATTGTGGTCGATAATCGTCCAAAGCATTATAACAAGGCATATATACATCACCATCGCAGATGATTATTGGAGCTTGAGTGTCTTTAATTTCTATTTGATTTTGACAACACAAGCCACTTATTGGATCGCAAATCCGATAGTATAGCACTTGATCCCGGTATAGCCCTAAGTTGATTTTAGATTCTGACAAAGTATCCAGACCTACAATGATGACGGTCTCGAGATCTGATATACACGCCAAGGAGTTATTCTGGGCAAGTACTTCTGTATCAATCCAAGCTTCGCATTGAGCATCCAATTCAATAGTTACAACTTGACAAAGAAATTCATCCGGATGTACAGGCGCAACAGTAAGAGAGAATTGGCAGACAGCAGTATTGCCTTGATTGTCAGAGGCTTCATAAACGATATTGTACCTGCCCGTGGAGATTTCGCTATGTGCAGCGGGGCCTTCCATTTGCCGTATGGATAAGACTCCACAGTTGTCAAATGCTTCTGGAATGCTCCATGCGGCATTGACAGTACAAAGCGAGGAGTTGTCAACGTACAATGTAATATCTTGAGGACAAACCAAGATGGGAGCTTGAACATCCGCAGCATGGACTGCAATGGTATCCATGATTACGACTCCACATCGTTGTATAAGAGTATATATGACATATGAAGTGCCTTGACCAAAACTATATGAGATGTCATCTTGGTAAGGCATTTGTGCTATTGTATCCCACCGATCATCTCTAATCGATATGCTTGCTGTTAAGACGTTGTAGTCTCGGATATCAAAGGGCAGTGTAAGTGCTATGGATTGATTGCATTGATCCACGATCGCCAGAGAGATATCCTCCATGACGAGCATAGTGTTAAGATCTATTGTGTCGGGATGAACCATAAACTGCATGGAAACTTGGGCTGAGTTGTTGCAGGTGTCTCGCGCCGTCCATATATAAGTGACCGGATAGGGATTGCAGGGATCTTCTACGTAAGGTTCCACATGGTGCTCAACGGTTACACCTATCTGAGAACCGTTGGCGGTAGTAGCTTGGAGCGTTTGTGGACTGGGTAGAGGATCACTATAATATATATCTTCTATTTGTGTAGGTTGTTCTATAAACAATGGAGGTGCATTGATGGGCTTTACGTAAAACACCTTAGTTATCTTGGCTGTGTTGTTGCATTGGTCTGTAGCTGTCCATTGGTAGCTGACGGGATAACCCATACAGAGATTTTGTGAGTAGGGGAGGACTTCTTTTATCATCGTAATACCTGTCGCGGTTCCGTCTTTATTGACCGCCGTGAGATCTACAAATATGGGTAGTGGATCACCGACAAGAATAGTATCAATATCTGCGGGAACGGATACAAATACCGGTTCTTGATCATCCGGTAGGACTTGAAAACTCATCGATTGACTGCTTTCATTGCCACAGGTGTCTCTCGCCGTCCATCGATACGTCATTGTATATCCGTCACAAGGTCGGATGGTGTACTCATCTATGGAGGTTGCAACCCATACTTGTATCACTGAGTTATCTGGTAAAGTGTCCCATGCTATGAGTTCTTGAAAATTAGGTAAAGGATCTCCATAAGTAATGTCTGCAATGGCGTCGGGAGTATTGATTTCGGGAGGAGGGTCTCCAGCGAGGGTGACATAAACATCGCATGTGTTAATAAGGGCGCCTTCTGCATCAAATACACTGATTTGGACAAATATGCTGTCGGTGATAATACTGCCAGGTGTGGGACTTTGCATTAATACGTAATCTTCAGTTACATCTATCGGAGGGGTCTGACAGGAGTCGATTAGAGTTACTCCCAATGTAAAATCCGGAACCAAGTATTCACACTCTAAGTTTTTGCGAAGCTTAAAGGTAACTGGGCAGTCCAATATCGGTGGACATAAGGTAGTGCTGCATTGCGCACCGGGAGTAGCACTAAATTCCATGAGGTTTTGATTGAAGGGATCTGTCTTACATACCAAGATGGACAAAGTATCTCCTCCTTTTAGATGGTCTGTACGAATCTCATATCGGTCGGTATGCGTATTGGATTCTGGATATTCTTCACATGTGAGAGGATCGTACAGATCAACATAGTCTATTTTTTCCCTCCACCACCGTTCTGTAAGAGATATCTCGGGACATTCGATTAGTTCTATCCCGTCGGTTGTTGAGCGGCGCATGATGATATGAAGTAGTTCGCAGTAGTTTGTAGTATCAGAACAACCACACTCTTTAGAGCCATAACCCCCTAATTCATAACCTACACTTAGATCAATGAAGTATCCTTGTCCACAGGCTGCAAGATCTTGTGAATTAAGTAGATGAATACACATAAATGTGCATATGAGTATTGCGAATGCTCGCCTAGGGCACAGGTTAGAAATAACAATAATTTTCGGGGTAAGGAATATTCAGGTTCTATTCCTTCTTAGTGGTTTCTTCAGATGCTCGACGGATTGGTTAAGTCCATCGAAGCATATGACATAAGGCAGACATCTGATGATGTGCATACCTTCAACAGGTTAGATGCAAATATATAAAATAGTTACATATAAATAATACAAATATGTACTTATTATACAGATTTTGAATGTTTGCTTGTAAGCCTTTTACTACCTTCGAGACGACGAACAAAAAATAGATTATTATGAAGTTGACTATCTCGATATGGTGTTGGTTAGTTGTCCATGTGGTTTTTGGACAGACTCTGTACTTACATTGTGGCGCCGTTCTCAATTGTATTGCGGACCGGGCTGAGCTGGAGCAAACAATTGTGGTGGAGGCAGGTAAGATCATGGGCGTATTGGATGGTTATGTCCAAACTCCGGAAGGTGTAGAAGTTGTTGATTTGAAAGATATGACGGTTATGCCGGGTTTTATGGATATGCATGTTCATATTGAGGGGCAGTCCAGCCCCAAGCGCTATGAAGAAGGTTTTCGGATGAATGACGCTGACGTAGCACTCAAAGCCACCATTTATTGTAAAAAAACCTTGATGGCTGGATTTACAACAGTGAGAGACCTAGGAGGCAGTGGTGTCAATGTTTCATTGCGCAATGCCATCAATCGTGGATTTATTGATGGACCGAGAATTTATACCAGCGAAAAATCCATCGCAACAACGGGAGGACATGCAGACCCTACCAATGGTGTCAGAAAAGACCTTATGAAGGATCCAGGGCCCAAAGAAGGCGTGATTAATAGTGTCCAAGATGCGAGGAAAGCTGTACGGCAGCGTTATAAGAATGGTGCAGATGTCATTAAAATTACAGCGACTGGGGGTGTGCTGAGTGTTGCTAAGGATGGGATGGGTCCACAGTTTACGGTTGAAGAGGTGAGCGCCATCGTTGCTGCCGCTGATGACTATGGATTTGTAACAGCAGCTCATGCGCATGGGGTTGAAGGAATGAAACGAGCCGTTTTAGGAGGTATTCACAGTATTGAACACGGGACTTTTATGAATGATGAAATCATCACTTTGATGAAAGAACGGGGCACCTATTATGTTCCTACGATATCAGCGGGGAGATTTGTTTTTGAGAAAGCCAAGAGCAACCCACAATTTTTTCCGGCTATTATTCGACTTAAGGCATTGGCAATTGGCCCTCAGATTCAAGAGACATTTACGAAAGCTTATAAAGCAGGAGTTAAGATCGCTTTTGGAACAGATAGTGGCGTCTCTCCACATGGCGACAATGCCAAGGAATTTGCATATATGGTGGAAGCGGGCATGTCGCCATATGATGCCATCAAATCAGCTACTGTAGCAGCTTCCGATCTGTTGAGAGTATCAGATCGATTTGGAACGCTTGAGGCAACTAAGATGGCAGATATTGTCGGTGTAAAAGGAGATCCTTTAGAAGATATTACCTTATTGCAGCATATAGATTTTGTTATGAAAGGTGGCCACATTTACAAAATGAAATAAAAGGATATGCTCCAAAAATTTGATAATAGAAATAAAAACTTGCAGATATGGGTTGGTGATAGATTGTATCACCGCGATGATGCCAAGGTTTCTGTTTTTGATAGTGTAGTACAGGGAGGCGATGCAGTCTGGGAGGGTTTGAGATTGTATCAAGATGGAATTTTCTTATTAGATAGGCATCTCAATAGGTTGAGGGCATCTGCTCATGCTCTTATGTTTGAAGGTGTCCCGACAGATGAGACCATACGGAAGGCATTGAGGGAGACCATTCTAGCCAACAATATGGATGGTGATACACATATCAGGCTCACTCTAACACGTGGTACTAAGGTGACATCTGGCATGGATCCTCGACTAAATCAATCCGGTTGTACACTTATCGTCCTAGCAGAATGGAAGCCTCCGGTGTATGACAACCTAAATGGCATCAGTGTAACCACGTCGAGTATTCGACGTAATAATCCTTCATTTTTAGATTCAAAAATCCATCACAACAATCTGCTCAATAATATTCAAGCCAAAATCCAAGCCAATATAGCGGGTACGGATGCGGGTCTCATGTTAGATTATGCGGGGTTTGTGGCCGAACTCAATGGAACCAATATCTTTATGATTCAGGAAGCCAAGGTTTATACGCCAATGGCCGACGCCTGTCTTCATGGTGTCACAAGGGATGTGATCATACAATTGTGCTTTGAAAATGGGATATCTGTAAGTGAGAAAAACATCTCTCTCACAGAACTCTACAATGCCGATATTGTATTTTGTACCGGGACAATGGGAGAACTGACACCCATAAGATCTATAGATGGCCGCAGCATCAACAATGAATCCGGGACTGATCTTCTATCAACATTGCATCGTCTCTTTGAAGATTGTAAGCCCCGATACTGTCAAGAACCTTAAAGGTCATCAATATCACGCCATGGTACTATAAACCAAAATTTGGTTTATAACACCTGACTTAGGAAAGAAGGATACTTTAGGCAGAGCGCTATAAGCACTCTTGAGCTTGTGATAAGATTCTGACCATGTGGGGTTATGCTCAATCGCATACTCCGTCTCCAAATGCTCGGGGGCATCGAGTTCGTTGTAGATGTACTTAATAATTTGTATTGATGGGTAGTTGTGCTTCATATGCTCTGTTGGTCCATAAATGGTTGGTGTTGTAGTAACAATGATTTAGTAGAAAATATTGTGCCAAATCTCTATTTAGACTGAATTCATATCTTCGTTCGATCCAAGAAATAAGGTATAACAAGATAACGACAATATCTAGTCCGGAATCATATATTTATTTTTGTAATAACTTCAGTCTCCACGACAATGGTTGTTGATGGATCATGGTTATGACTATCAACCTCAAGAGAGGTATGACTATTGTCACCAATAGTCATGGGTAGCGTTCTGGAGCAAAAAGAAAGGCAATACATAATTTTATGTATTGCCTTTCTCTATTGTTAGGTAGCATTCAGTTTTAGAAAGAAGCTTTAAATTCTACCCTTCTGTTTTGTGAACGACCTTTAGCAGTGTCATTGTCAGCAATTGGAACAAGTTCACCAAATCCCACTGCTCTCATCCTAGTTGGATCGACGCCCTTGTCAATGAGAAATTGCATTACGGATTGTGCTCTATTGATCGAAAGTTGCATATTTCTTTCATCGTCTCCTCTTGAATCTGTATGACCCTCAATACTCAATGTCAATTGTGGGTACTCTGCCATTACAGATACGACATCTTCCATGATGACATAAGAGGATCTGGTAAGTACTGCTCTTGCAGTTTCAAATTTCACACCACTCAACGCTCTTGTAAACACCTCCTTAGCTTTGGTAGGTACAGGTTTGAGGCAACCATTGGCATCGACATTGCCACCTACAGTAGGACATTTATCATCATTGTCAACGATTCCATCACCATCTGTATCTTTAGGACAACCGTTGGCATCAACGATACCACCTTCATTAGGGCATTTATCCGCAGCTCCTGCGACACCGTCACCATCGGGATCGGCAGGACAACCATCAGCAGTTCGAGCTGATACAGTAGGACATTTATCATCTTTGTCGGCTACTCCATCACCGTCACCATCAGGACAACCATTAATATTGCCTGCTTCATTGGGACACATGTCATCTTTGTCGGCTACACCATCACCATCACTATCGGGACAACCGTGGAAATTGCCTGCTTCATTGGGGCACATATCATCCTTGTCGGCTACACCATCACCGTCACTATCGGGACAACCGTTGAGTTTGCCGGCATCATTAGGACACAGATCATCTTTGTCTATAACGCCATCGCCATCACTGTCAGGACATCCCATATGAATAAGATCACCTGCAGCCATCGGGCATACGTCATCTTTGTCGATAATACCATCATTATCAGTATCTGGGCAACCACCAAAATTTTTGCTTCCATATTCATTTGGACATGCATCTTTATTGTCACGGATTCCATCTCCGTCCATGTCTGAAGGCCCATCACTGCCAAAGTCATAAGTCAATTTTGCGAGTACTCTTCTACCGATGAGCGGCATATTGGGAAAGGCCCGATACTGGTTGTCAAATAAATTGATGGCAGTAAGATCTATGGCCAGTCCATTTTCAAATTTGTATCCAACAGCTGCATCGAAAAGGTCTTTCTTTTGAGCCAGTCCGGAGTACTGTCCATTATTGGATCTAAATCCATCATCATGTTGATACGTAATATTTGATCTCCAGCCAAAATCAGAAGCATAGATATAACCGATCCGATACTTGTTTCTAGGAGTGTTTAGAAATGTTGTAAAAGATGCTCCGGAGCCATCGTTTTGATCTACTTCAAACTCTGTTGCCTTCAACCAAGAGTAATTGGCAAATATTGAAAGAGGGCCAGAGACGTAATACTCAAGTCCAAGATCTGCACCCCATCGCGTAAACTCTGAATCATATACTCTATAACCAGTAGGTACGTGAACGATACCATCACCTTGAGGAACCTGATTGGTCTCCACGGCACCAAACACAGACGATAATAA
>JAJRXG010000108.1 GCA_024276375.1 Bacteroidota bacterium
ACTACCATTACTCTAACACTGCCGATATAATTGGGCATCGTAAAAGTATGCTTGCGTGAACCATTAGATTTTAATTGAAAAGGTCCTGCGTCAAAAACTACTGGCTTGAATCGTATTGCTTTTTTAGCACCACCATTGCTGCTGCCATCACTATCACCACCCACACTTATTATTTGGTCTGCGTTGCCCGTCAATCCATAATTCACATAATCATACATATCCCAAGTCTTTACACCCAAAGATCGCTTGGCGTAGAATGATGCATGGGGATTAGGCGTACTATAATTTGTTAGATCCAATAAGCCTTCATCGACAATGGTAATGGTATAATTCATCGCACGCCCGGAAGCTTCTTTTACTTCTATGGTAAATGGTGTTTCGGGTTTGAACTCTGCAGCTGTAACAATCTCCGGTTGCAGCTCTGTGGATGCATCTGTTACATTGATGGGTATGACGCCATACATCCTTATCGGCAAATCATTGTTTAAATAAGCGCGCGGTTGAATCAACATAATATGCGCATATACGTTGGGTGTCATCTCTTTGCTTACGCTAAATTGATAATCTGTTGCATTCTCCTGACCTTCCAACCACTCCTGGATCAATACACCTTGGTCATCTTCTATAGAAATTAGAATTTTTGTCCCTTCTTGAGAAGGTATAGAAAGTGATACTTGCTGACCCACTGCGTAGCTCGATTGATCACTTTTAAAATTCAATCTTGTCATACTATTGCGCTCTTCTTCTGTCAAGGAGGATCGCCATCCTGAAGCATAAAAGTAATCTCCCGTACAATGACCTGTCTCAGTATCACATATCCTGATCAACTTGCGACCATACTCCATCTCATCTGTCGAAAATGGAATCGTTACGCGACCATTGCCATCTGTAACCGCCGTGCTTTTATAAAAAGCACGCTTATGTTGTGCACTATTCAGCTCATAGATTCTATATTGTTGACCTCGGTAATACCACCACCGCCAGTCGATATCATAAATTCCTACGCTTACCTTCCTTCCACCGATGGGTTTTCCATATTCATCCACTACTACAGCTTTTACTTGTGTATCTTCTCCAATCTTCACACTTGCACGACCCCACTCATTGCGCTGCAATTGGATACCGACGTATGAAGTATATGGACTCACTTGCATATCTCCATAATGTTCGGAGAAATCTCCTCCCTTTTCAAATACCCTCGTAGTGATCACCGCCGATAGCATCCCCGGATACACCCCTTGCTCATCCAACTCTAATTGGAATCTTGCCTTACCCCTGTCATCTAGGCGATCGTCATACAATGTAATCGCATTGCTCTCAACCTTTCGAGCAGGATCTATAAACCGAAACTTGCTATACCCTTCAAATTCAGGAGTTCGAGATGACCATTGAGCGTCTATCTTGGCTCTCAGACCAGATGCCGGTGCACCGTGCAACCATGTTGATGATATCTCTATCTGTCGATCTCCTACATTGCTGTATTTGATAAGATCCGGTAGTTCTAATTTTATCCTTAACCTGTTAGGTTTAATGGTTTCAATTTTTACGTACTTATTAATTACAAAGTCACCAACACTAATACGTGCTTTCCAAGAACCCGTAGGTGCCTGCGCATCCGTAGGAATATCAAATGAGTAAATGTGATCCACATGACGCGTAGTTGTACTTTTATACACTACTTGCTGGCGTGCATCCTTCAACTCCAATGTCACAGGGTGATCTATGGGATACTCCGGTAGATTGGGCTCTAGCATAAAATGCAGAAACAGCGTATCGCCAGGTCGATGCACTCCTCGATCCAGATATATAAATCCGGACATCCCATTGGTGTTTTTCTTTCCTCCAGTATCAAAATCCGTAATACTCAATGCATTGCCATCCATACTGCGCACGTATGCCATCCCATCCGGATGCTCCAATACGACAAATGATACTTCGTCGTCACAATCTATAATCGCCAATCCATCGCCACTTGTGCTACCGCTGCACACTTCTTGTTGCTGGTAATTATAAAAAGTGATCTGCGCTTGAGCAACCGGAGTACCATCATTGATATGCGCCGCTGCAATATGGTACTTGTTATTATTGCCTTTTTTTACAATAGCCGCAACATCAGAAAAGAACACATTGCGTTGCAAAAAGTGATCAGGATTATAATATGCCGGATAGCAAGGGTTGTCCGTATGACCAAATGCATAAAAATCATAGTCATAATGGTAGCGCATGATGGTTTCTCCATCAACGGACTCACTATATCCCTCCATAGGGTCATTGTCACAAGGATAAGAACTATCTCCAGGCCTAAATCCCAATCTAACTTGATAGATCGCTCCTGTCTCACCTCGCAACAATGGTGCAAGATCCAAGTCATAGGATTGCCATTTATTGAGGATCATCGAAGATGTTAAAGTGTTGAGAGCGACTCGTTGTTGGTGAATAATATTGCCCACACGATTGAGATTCCATCCTTCTGCTAAAGTATGTTCCTGCAAAAATTGCAGTGTGTTATCCTCATACACCTTAAATATCTCCACATCTACACTATCCAAGTTTATGGCTTCAAATGCAAAAATTAAACCCTTGGATTCGGGTATGATAACTCCTTGTTCAGGGGCTCGTAACGCCGGCTTCTGTGTTGTAAATCTCAAATCCACAGTGTACTCCTTGTCCAATCGCTTGCCATCAAATGAGGTGATTTTATCCGACAATCTCAATTGAAATGCTTCCGTAGGAATCTGTTGAGGATATATCTTCAATTCGTTGCCTGCGATACTGGTCTTGGGGTCTTTTTGATCATCAATGCTTATCAATCCTCGCATAGATTGCCGACTGTCAATCGGGCGTGTAAATAGTACCCGAATATATTTGTCCGACACACTCCTAATGGCGATATCGGATACTTCAAATTGTCGGATACCCGCGATTGAGATTGTCTCTTTGCCATTAAATCGCTCATCCAATGAACGACCATTCCACTTCAAGTCAATACTATATGATTCCTTCTGCTGTCGCAAACCGGATATCGCAAACCGATGTGTTCGCCCATCGCCACTGTGCGTCCACCCAATAGTTGCATTGGTATCATCCACATCATAGGTTAGCATATCCTCTATTTCTCTATCGGTGACAAAATCATTGGATAAAATACTCCCTTCCAGACTTACTTCGATATCTGATCCAACACTTACCATCCTTGGGCCATCGATTATCATTTTCATACTTAACGGCCTCGTACTAAATGACATATTTACAATCTCATCTTCCTCGTACAACACTCCGACGAGTTCCTTCATATTGATCTGCAACACATAGCGCTGACTATAAGCAAGTTTCTTCTCAGGCACAAACATTGCAGTGACTTCATCACTCCACTTCCATTGTCCCTTAATACTGGGTCGTATAGAAATACCTCGCACCTCTTCTCCATGACCGACGACAGAATTTTTGCGGAAGCGTATAAACAACTCATCCCTGACGGAAACATAAGAAGGTATGCGCGAAATGATATGTCGAGCTATCACCAAGTCGTCATCCACTACACCGGTGGAACTGCCTGCACCATCATTGCATGCATGAGAAACGGTGATCGTCAATAGCAAAAGAAGGATATAACGCAGCATTAGTGATAGGTTTTAACCGAAATATGTAATATTAAAAACCAAAATGAATGCTGAAAATACAATACAATCTGACTATTTCATAGCTTATACATAGCTCCGGTATCGGTAAACTTAAAAAAGAGGTGGGAAATAGTCTATCGCGAACGGGATCTACCAAGTGAATCATCCGAACTAAGGACTATACATATACCCATTTTAAAACAGTGAGCCAACTCCTAAAACTCACAAAATCCTAAAAGTCAGATTCCGAAGAGGGCTCAATAGTGATATCGGCAAGCAAGTATCAATAGCTCTTCTTCACTATATGAGTACACCAATCGATGTTCTTTATCTATTCTTCTTGACCAAAACCCTTGTAATTCATGTTTTAATGGTTCTGGGCTTCCAAATACCATCAAATGGATTTCTAATTGATTCCTTGATAAGAATATTGATTCGTTTCAATTTTTTCTTATCAGTTTAGTGCAAGTACGTTGTAATCATTTCATCGGATCAAGATTTCTGTCTTTAGATATTGCAATATTACAATACTTTTTTTGTGCGGTGCAGGCTCTTTCTTTGTTGGTTGAAGATTTCTGTCAAGTCTTGGCTTTGGTTTCCATTCATAGTTTTGGAGTTTTTATTTGGTATGTGACTGAGTAATTCTTTTGCTTTTAGGATTGCTTCA
>JAJRXG010000009.1 GCA_024276375.1 Bacteroidota bacterium
CCCCCTGTTTGGGTATGTAGTTATGATCATTTTAGGTCACACGATGAGTGCAACCCGGAAGAAGTTTACTTTTGTATTTCGAACGTTATCTTTAGGTTGACCCGAAACTTGTTGACTTTACCTTTTGATACGGTTACACTTTGAGATTGTACAAAGGCAGATCTGATTCCCTTCACAGATTGACTCGCTTTGGCGACTCCCTTGGCGGTTGCATCTTCCCAACTTTTGTTTGAATCACTGAGTATCTCGATTACTTTCAATACGGACATAGTTTACTTTTTTATGTGTTATTAAATGATTATAAATAAACCTTCAAGGTAGGATAAAACTACTTGGAATACAAGGATATTGACCTTCTATAATCCGATTAAACTGTTAAAGTTTTCAAAGTTGAGCCCACTTCGAAAACTCACAAAACCAAAAATGTTTCTTTTGGTTCACCTGTTGTTCGGCAGACAGGCGACCTTCATGCTTTTATCAATTTGTGTCTCTAAACATTAGATATCAATTATGCTAAAAAAGGCTCTTCTCCGATCATTCTTCAGCTATTTTTCTTTGCATAGCAGCGCTATGAAAAGAAAAATGAGCTTATTATGATAGAAAAATCTCATCCAAAGCAACTCATTTTGCGGAAACAATCAGATTCCGGAGTGGGTTCTAAGTTGAGAAATACGAGTATGTCCAAAGCGGCTGATGCACGCTCTATGCGAGATTATATCGATATATTCTGTACTTTTTATAGAGTTCTGAATTGAGCTTCCGAGCAGAAGCATTCATCTCGGGATTGTTTTCGAGTACCCAAGAGACTTCACCGGCGATGATATTGTCCTTTTTGGCCTGCAGTATGTTTTTGGCAAAGAATATGGCTTCAATCCCTTTGCGACGATATCCCTCTTTGACACCAAGGGCAAGAATACGGACATATCGGGTTTTGAAGCGCCGTCTCAGGAGTTTGAGGATGTTGAAAGGAAACAAACGTCCTTTCTTAAAGTCTTTTGTGATTTCATTGATATTGTTGACAGTGAGACCAAAACCGATCACTTGACCTTTATCCTCTGCTATAAACAACCAATCCGGATTGGCAATCATTTTTAGATGTTCTCCCATATTGCGCATTTCGGCATCTGACATTGGAACAAAACCCCAATTGTCCTTCCAAGCGCTGTTGTAGGTATCCAACAATTTGTCCACCTCTGCAGTAAAATTTTTCTTCCTTAGATTGCGAAAAGTGATTCCTTGTCTGGAGAGCCTTTCTTCCAATGCCTGAGCTAGTCGGATAGATTTCTCCGAGGCCTTGTTAGTATAAAGTATATAGGCAAACAAGTCCATCTCCTTGACACATCCATATCGTTCGAGATGAGTTTGGTAATAGGGCTTGTTGTAGGTCATCATAACCTTAGGAGGTTCATCAAACCCGTCAATCAATACACCGGCGGTATCGTTGGTACTGAAGTTAGTAGGACCGAGAACAGCATCTACTTTTTTGCCCTTACACCACTCCATGGCTGTATCCAGTAGAAGCTTAGAGACTTGATACTCATCAATCACATCATAAAACCCAAAGAATCCGACATTGGACTTATGGTGCAGATTATAATTGTTGTTCATGATAGCAGTAATCCTACCGACGATCTTTTTATCTCTGAAAGCGAGATAGCTTTGTATCTCTGCATTTTCAAAAAAAGGGTTCTTCTTGGGATTAAAGAGATCCTTCATGGACATATAGATTTCGGGAACGTAATTGTCGTCCTCGGCATATAGGTCGTGGGGAAAGTCTATATAAGCCCTAAGAAGCTTTTTATTGTCGACTTTTACGATCGACAGATTATCGTTGCTATGACTCATTTATCCTTCCTGGTATATATGTGCATCTTCATTTTCGAAAACGCCTACTTTGATAGCGCACTTTTTGATTTTATCTACGGCTTCTTCTATTTGTGAAAAAGTATGAGTAGCCATCAATGAAAATCGTAATAAGGACGAACTACTTGCCACAGCAGGGCTTACCACAGGATTGACAAATACACCTTCTTCCAAGAGCATTTTGGTGATTCCAAAAGTCTTGAAGTCATCACGGATAAATATCGGAATAATCGGTGTCTCGGTATGGCCAAGGTCAAATCCCGCCTCTCTCAACAATTTCATTGAGTAATTGGTATTATCCCATAGTTTTTGAAGTCTATCGGGTTCTTGTTCCATGAGATCAAGTGCGGCAATGACACTGGCAGCATTGGCCGGGGCAATACTCGCTGAGAATATAAGTGATCGTGCATTGTGTTTCAGGTAGTTTATGGCATCGTTGTCTGCAGCAATAAATCCACCGATACTTGCCAGTGACTTGCTGAATGTTCCCATAATCAAGTCCACATCATCAGTCAGTCCAAAATGATTGGCTGTTCCTCTGCCATGATCTCCCAACACACCCAGTCCATGGGCATCATCGACCATAACATTGGCATTGTATTTTTTGGCAAGTGCAACGATTTGTGGCAATTTGCAAATGTCACCTTCCATACTGAAAACACCATCGATAACAATAAGCTTAATACGATCTGAATTGCACTTTTGCAATACTTTCTCCAGAGCCTCCATGTCGTTGTGCTTATACTTGAGCACTTTTGAAAATGAAAGCCGGGATCCATCAATGATACAAGCGTGATCAAGCTCATCGATAATGATAAAATCATGTCGTCCGGTGACTGAGGATATAACACCTAAGTTCACCTGAAAACCAGTGCTAAACACGAGGGCGCCTTCTTTGCCGACAAAATTTGCGAGTCTTCTCTCTAGTTCAAGATGTAGATCCAACGTACCATTGAGAAAACGCGAACCAGCTGTACCGGAACCGTATTTGTCGATCGCTTTTTTTGAGGCTTCTTTGAGTTTGGGATGTGTTGTAAGTCCTAAGTAACTATTGGATCCAAACATGAGGATATCTTTTCCTCCGATTTTGACAACAGTATCCTGTTCGGATTCTATAGTTCGAAAATAAGGGTAGATACCCAAATCTTTAAACTGTTGAGGCAAATTGTAGGCCTTCATTTTGTCTTTCAACATAATTTACTTCTTTTATTCAGCGATGATATCAGCAAAAAAAGGCAAATATACTATATCCTTAACATAGCTAGCTTACGCCGCATGTTCGGCAACGGCCTTTTTTTCTTCTTTTCGTTCTTCTTTAAAATTTGATCTAACCAATATATCCCACAATGGACTACTGACGCCGTATCCTTTGTCCGGATCCACATAGTGATGTTTTAAGTGGTGTGTTTTGATGACGTTCCAGAACTTCCCTTTCAATGGAACATGATGAATGGAATAATGAATCATATCATACATCAGATATCCAAACAAAAATAAGGCAAAGAATGCATCAAATCCTTCGGGGGAAATGGAATTTTTGAAAATAAAGTAAAACCCCGTGGCAAGGGGAATGCTTACAGATGGTGGTAAGACGAGCCGCAATCGATCACAAGGGTAGTCATGATGAATACCGTGAAAGATAAAATGAAGTTTTTTGCCCCATTCAGAAGATGGATGATAGTGAAAGATGAATCTATGCATTATATACTCTACCAAAGTCCATGCTAAGAAACCGAAGATACCCCAGATGAAGAAATCGACTACATTCGTTCCTCGTGCTATACTTAGATAAATAAAGTAGGCAATTATCGGAACAAATACTATCAAAGGGGTAGTGTAATGAACTTTGGACAAGAACTCCATCCAGTCTTGTTTGAACAACCTTATAGACTCCTCAGAGTTAGAAATAAATAGTTTTTTTTCAGCCATCACTCAATTGTTATTTTGTTATAAGCAGAAATATCGGTTATCAGATCTTGGCCATACAGCTCGATATATTTGACATTCGGGAATACACCAAACTCCTCGGCATATACATAAATGTTTTTTAATCGAACCATTCTACCTCCCATCGTACAATGTGCTTCATAACGATCTCCTTCTTTCCTGACGATGTAAATGTCCAATGCTTGATAAGACACAAATCGAAATCTAAATAGGTCATGATTGATCTCTATCGAATCATAACCATACGCCAATTTGTTTTGTAAGTGATTTAGCTTTTTGTGGATTCCACCTTCTGTGAACTTGATCCAGTACGCTTCTACAGGCAACCTTCGATTGATAAATCCATCGGGGGTTCTATTGACGCGGTACACAATCGTATCCTGATTTTGATTCCGCTGGATGTAGAATAAAAGATCATCCTCTTCCGGTGGAGTGGGATACCAATGAGGTAGTCCCAAGGATCCAGGGTCAATATAGGCTTTTTTCTTTAATTCTTTGGCCACAATTCAGAGTTTTCGAGTTGTAAAGTTACCCCATTTTGATATATGGGGGAAGCCTCAAAAGAGATTTTTTAAAACTCAATCGTCAATCGACCCCTTATACCGATACCCTTCACGCCAAAGAGAACAGGAACATCAGGATGATCCAAGTAATTGAATCGCTTCACCAAGTCAATTCTTAGAAACTTAAAAATGTTGGACAACCCAATACTTCCCTCTATATACGGACCTTCAGAAAAGTCATACGTAAATGGGATGCCATCCTCATTGAGCGAAAAAACGGGGAGATTGGGATTGAATAATGGATTATTGTTGTCACTTAATCGGCCATAGGATAATTTAAAAGTAGCAATTTCGCGTAGTTTTAGTTTTTTGAGCAATGGGATTCTGTTTAAGAAAAACCCCTTGAAAAAATGTTCAGCGCGAATAAAAACTCGCTGATCGCTGACAAATTCAAGTAAATTCATCATATTAAAGTTTTCTCTTTGATAGGCAAACGACTGATTGGCAGGTGGTATGAAGAGTTCAGTATAAGGCAAATCACCCCAGATTTTGCCAAATTCTATACCA
>JAJRXG010000109.1 GCA_024276375.1 Bacteroidota bacterium
CGTGTCGATGCAGCTCGTCCCCGCAACACTGTCCCGGACATAGTAGATCGTCGTTTCCACAGGGGAAACAACCGTTGTTATCGTATCGGGATATTGGCCATACACTGTACCGTACTCCAATGTTCCCTCCACTGTACCAACCAACAGACCTCCCAAGTCAACCGGACTGCCTCGGCAAATCATCGTGTCACGTCCACTTATCCCGGGTTGTGGTACTACCGTTATCGTTACTACTGCCGTGTCGATGCAGCTCGTCCCCGCAACACTGTCCCGGACATAGTAGATCGTCGTTTCCACAGGGGAAACAACCGTTGTTATCGTATCGGGATATTGGCCATAATTGAGACCATACTCTACTATCCCGAGCAACGTTCCATCCAACAAATCTAGTAATGATAGACTTTCACCTCTACAGATGACGCTATCTCTTCCGAAGATAACCGGATCTGTGCAACTCGAGAAAGCACTACCAGTAAAATTTGAGGGGACACCCATTCCACCACCATTAGGTGTGGGAAACTCAGCTGACATTCCATTTTGAGATTGATCTCCTGTGCCATCCTCACAATACCAATTATTAGCAACATCCATTATCATTGCTCGACAATCTGCAATTGTTGTATTGCAAATGGTATTCCCAACATATACGGCAACATCTACATCCGCCATACAAACATCCAATCGAACGGCCTCAATGCTTTCGGTCAAACCCGTATTGGTCAAAACACCACTTGCGAAATCATCATTGGCTATAGCAGACAGAAAAATTGTCGGTGTAGCATCGTCAGTACCTAAAAAAGCATAAATCACTTCATTGCTTCCTCCTGGATTGAAACCATTGTTACTTTCAGTCACACTACCATGACTTGCCATTGGCGAACTTGAACTACTGGTTATGGTGATGACAGTTCCTGCGGTAATAGATCCACCGCTATCATTGACCCAAGTAAGAGCCCCTTCTGTAGTAGCAATAAAATCACCGCCACTTCCGATTGGCAACCCATTCCACTCTTCATCTGTGAAATATATCGTTTCTCCAGCGGAAATCTCAACATAAGTAACAAATGCAAAACCATCTGTGCCATCCGAATTAAAAGCGACAAAACTGATGTCTCCTTCTTGAACTAATTGTCCCTTAAGTGGAAACAATGCTACTGTAACAAGGAGCAGACACATGCTCATCTGCAGTAGTTGAAGCACAAGGGACTTATGGAATCCGGTCAATAGATTTTCACATACCCGTCTTCCATGTTGGTATGGTACTACGTTCACACTCAATAGCTCGGTCTTAATAAAAACGTTATATCGCATTCAATTTAAGAATACAATACACAAAATAGAATAATTTATAACATATCACCCAATGGTAAAACAATTTAGCGTTTTGTTCTACATTATATGGCCAAATTTATACAATATTGACAAATATAAAAATAACATTGCAATTGTGAATGCTACCGAGTACAACTCATACAATCCCCAACCAAGAGGGAAAGAAGATAGCAATCATCAGAACGAGTACCTGGATAAGTAAAAAGGGAACTACACCACGATATATGTGACCTGTTGTGACACCTTTGGGAGCTACCCCTTTGAGATAGAAAAGAGAAAATCCAAATGGAGGTGTTAAGAAAGAAGTTTGAAGATTGAGTGCCAGTAGGATTCCGATCCAAATCAAATCCATGTCAAAAGCAACAAACAATGGAGCAACCACAGGTACAACAATAAATATGATTTCAATAAAATCAATAAAGAATCCCAAAACAAACACCATGATCATGACAAGCAGTAAGAACATTGAAGCGCTCAGATTACTATTTTCGATAAGATGAATGAGATACTGGTCTCCATCAAGTCCCTTAAATACCAAGGAAAAAGTGGTCGCTCCCAATAAAATCAAGAATACCATACTCGTCAGATGTGTTGTACCTCGCATCACCTCACGAAGTACCTCTAAGGAATATTTGCCTTGAGTAAAAGTAAGGATAGACGCCCCTAAAGCACCTACGGCCGCCGCCTCAGTTGGACTGGCTATACCGGCAAATATAGATCCCAAAACAGCCACGATCAATGCGAATGGTAATAGGAAAGCAAGCAACATATCCTTCATTCCATAGACCTTCTCCCCTTTCTGGTGTATCAGAGATGGTGCTACATGAGGTCTTACTCGAGCAATGATGAAAATATATGCAGCATAGGCCAAAACCAATACGATACCAGGCATTAGAGCGGCTCTGAATAAATCTCCCACCGATACGTTGAGCACACTCCCCAACAATACCAGCACTACGGAGGGTGGGATAATCTGCCCTAAAGTACCTGAAGATACGATGGTACCGGTAGCTAGTTCTAATTGATAATTATGCTTCATCATTGTCGGAAGACTGATCAGTCCCATAGTGACTACCGTCGCTCCAACAATCCCCGTGGATGCCGCCAACAAAGCACCAACAATCACTACGGATAAAGCCAAACCTCCTTTTATGTTTCCAAAGATCCGCGACATAGCATGCAACATACTTTCGGCCAATCCCGATTTTTCCAACATCAATCCCATATAAACGAACAACGGAACAGCCAAAAGCACTTGATTCTTCATCGTTCCCATAATCCGCATAGGAAGGAGACTGAAGAACTCCGGAACAAATATCATCCCAACGATAGACGCAATTCCTCCAAGAACAAATGCAACTTGTACTCCTGTCAAAATGAGTACAAAAATCAATAAGAATAGAATAAGGGCAACTACTTCCATTATCTTCTTCTATATACCGATTTGATCAGTTCTGACATACCCTGTAAAGCCAATAACCCAAACCCTATAACAATAAAAGACTTTATAATATATCTGGCGGGCAATCCATTGGGTTGGGGTGATCCCTCTCTAAATGAAAAACTATTGGCCATATAATCCCATCCATGCACCAAAACAACGATCGCCCAAGGAAGCAAAAACACTACAACACCTATCGCATTGACGAGATCCTTTATAGAATTAGAGTACTTTTCATAAAATACATCTACTCGCACATGCTTGTTATGAAGCAGCGCATAAGACGAACCCAACAAAAACAATATTGCAAATAGATGCCATTCCAATTCCAAAATCCATGTTTCTGTCATGCTAAACAAGTATCGCATCATAACATCAATACAAATAATCACCATCAATAGGGTCGTCAACCAAGCAACCGACTTGCCCATTCGGTCAATATAATTATCAATTACAAAAGAACTATACAATAGAATATTCTTCATGGACATGATTGCTCTGTTTATTGAGTTGGATAGTAAAGATCCCAATCTTCGAGATATTTAATGAATACTTTTGCCAAATTTTCCGCGTCGCTAATCGCCCGATGGTGTATGCCCGTAAAATCAAACCCCTCTCTCTTGACTGTTGCCTTGAGCCCTGAGGCATGTTTGAGGTCTTTGAGATTGCGATATGCCTTCTTCAGATCTACATATCGAAAAGTCCAATCTAAATCTACCTTGTGCAAGCTGCAATCATTGCGTAACAAGTGAGAATCATCTATACCCCACGACAGTAAGACATATTCCTCATCGTACATATTGCCCCAATTCCTAAACTCTTCTGATACACGCTCAAATGTTCTTGCTCTATCTACCTCCTCTTGTTGGATAGAAGTCAAATGCTTACAAAACCCACTCAACATCGGATTGACAACCGGCCTCACAAATTTTGAAAATCGATCCACTGCATCACCGTAACGATCTACCATCACCGCTCCTATTTCAATCACCTCTGTGATACCTTTTGGAGGTCTGCCTCTCCAGCATGTTGCCTCTAAATCAAAAATAATATACCTCACACCTTGCGATTCATTCATTCAAATTCAGTGAAGTCCTTTAAAAACCTAGGTTAAAATGGATTGTATGTGCTTGGTTATCAATACGAAGTACTTTTTTTGTATTGGGAATCATTGGCATACAATTACTTTAACAATGTGCATTTAGTTGACTTCAATATAGTGAGGTGGCTATTTTTATCCGGGATCGCCCGGATACTGTAATATATTGATCCATATCATAACCATCCAATCTATTGTGATAATAATACAATATTTTTAAGTCGTTGCATAAGAGCAGACCTTTCTTCATACCGAGGGGAGCAGGATTATGGTATGCTTCCAAATGCCGGATGCCATCCGAAACAATAAATTTCGAAATCGAGGACTCTACGGTTTCACTTAGTTTTAATACACCCTCTTGAGATTTAGTAATCAGCACATCTTGAATACGCTCAATAACATTGTAAAAATCCTCAAGGGCAACGATAAAATACTCCATCGGCAGTGTCAACAATGAGAACAAATCCAAGTTTGGATATTTCTTCTTGAATATCTCAAAAGCACAGAATGCAACTAGATGACTAGTGAGAACGACATTTTCCTTCCTATAGCTTTGCGTCAATGCATTTGCCAGATGACGCGAAAACACACGATTACGCTGAATATCCTTAGTGACTTTTCCATCTATCTCAAAATATCCTCGAATGTCAATCACTTTTTCATTTTTGATGCTATTGCCTTCACTGTCTAAGCGATTTCCAAAAATATCGATCGGATGTCCAAATGACAATGTCGTTCCACTGCCATACTTAAAAAGCCTATAGAGAAAACGGAGCTTGCCAAGCGATGATTTTTTCTTATTTCTTGAGGTCAAATAACTCGACTTGCCAGTTCTTCTCAGATGCTGATCTATGAGCGAAGAGGCCTCCAATATGCTATGATAACTGATTACAAGGGGAACAATAATCAATTTCTTGTTTTTGCCATACATGTAGAATTCATTCTGACTATCTATTAAGGTATTCATCAATCCCAACTTCAATGTTGATTCCAATGCACCACTTCGTGATCGTGTACCTCCTGAAAAGAAGATGCTGTTCAATCCCTCCTCGATAGATATCGTAGAAAATTCACGCAACGTACTGGCATAAACAGGATTTTTCTTTCTCCTATCGATCTTGTAAGCCCCAAGTCTGCTCATATAATAGGCCATAACCTCATAATCATATAGGTTCAGCCCCGCACCATACGAAAAGGCAGGCAAGCCCGTCAACATCTCAATGACATAACCCACCAATATTGAATCCAAATTGCTAAAATGTGTGGGTAAAATCATCATCGTCCCTTTGTCAAATAAATGTCTGATATGATCCAAGGGACCAACAACATCAAATTTTTTCAACAAATCCGATCTATTGCCCCAAAAAATAGCTTGTCCCTTGGTGTAGAATGGGTTGTAAATCAACTTAAATAAATGGGTCAATACTTTGCGCGCAAAACCAAAAGTTTTAATATTGAAATCGCCTACTATCTCCTCTGCATAACGCTTCACAATTTTTTGTAGCAATTCTTCATGCACACCAACAGCTTCTTTGTCTTGCACAACGCCACCACTCAAAATCGACTCAAGGCGCTTCCAATAGGCATATTCCTTTGGAGGATCCACTTTCAGGGGATTGGCCTTCGTCCTAAGTTTTTCGGCATAAATCACCTCACTGAGTATAGATCCAATGTTGTCGGGATGTTCTGATTTGATGCGCTGGATGGCGTGTTCTGTCAACTTTCGTACAACGCGTTGACGATTGCTGTAAAACCTTGAGATGGGCCAATTTTTCAGATTTTTGATTATATAAGGATACTCCATCATGATAAGGTCGCAAATATAGCTCTTGGCTTTCTCTCTCTCAATTAAAGTTGTTCCGCAATATAATTTATGTAATCCAACACATCTTCACGCCCCAACCTAGCACTAGTCGAGGTCACAAAATAATTGGGTAGATCATCAAAATATGAGGTAAGAATTTCCGTGTATCGTCTTACTCGTTCTTGGACAGCAGCGGGCTTAATTTTGTCAGCTTTGGTAAATATCAGGCTAAAAGGAATGGCTTTCTCCCCCAACCATTGCATGCGCTCTATATCCAAAACTTGTGGATCGTGTCGAATATCCAAGAGCAAAAATGCGGTAACTAAATTCTCACGGTGTAGAAGATAATTTTCGATCATTGCGCCAAACTTATTTTTGATCTTTTTGCTGATACGAGCATAGCCATAACCGGGCAAATCGGCCAAAACCCACCGATTATCAACATTAAAGAGATTGATGAGCTGTGTTTTGCCAGGAGTACTTGATATTTTGGCTATTTTTTTTCTGTCGCATAGGTAGTTAATCAGCGAGGATTTGCCCACGTTAGAACGCCCAATAAATGCGTACTCAGGCAATTCTGATATAGGTGCTTTTGTAACATTGGGAAAACTACCGAGAAAAGTAATATCTTGAAGTGAGTGTTTTGGTACGCTATTTGACATTAGAAGAAATTGTAATATGAAGAGATATTGCAAATATGCAAAATCCCTTCCATGTTAGTCGCATTCTATTGCGGCTGTTAAGACCAACCCGCAAAAGCTTCAAGATTCTTGAGGCTTTTGTTTTTTATCCTCCGAAGCATCTCCTCACAAAACATATCTGAACTATCTTCGTGGGCATAAAGATCTCAATTAAAAGAACTATTTGCATGAAATCGGGTTGTCATTCTTAGTATTATATCATTACTTCTGTCATTTGCATGAAAAAACACAATGTCCTCATATGTGAGCCCCAGTATCTCTCCAGAATCGGACTGAAAAGTATCATCAATCAACATCCCAAGTACAGTGTTGTTGGCGAGGCTTCTACCCAAGAAGAATTGGAAGTCAAACTTAAAATCAAGCCCTACAATATTATCACCATAGATATAACTACCGATGGCGAATTTGGTCCTGAGAGTATCTCTCTGATTCAAGAGGTAGCACCCAAAACTAGTATCGTCATCATATCTAATGAGAAAGATAAGAGACTAGTTTATGAAATATTAGGACGTGGCATCAATCAGTACATTACCAAATACTGCAGAGAGGATGAAATCTTTAAGGCATTGGACGGTACTTGGACAGGAGAAAAATACTTTTGCTCCAAAGTATTGGATATCATCATCAACAAAACTTTTGGTAGAGACAAGGAAGAGGTGTCAGAACTCACCGACCGAGAAAAAGAAATTGTTCAACTCATCGCCCAAGGAAAAGTCGCTAAAGAAATTGCAGCTATATTGCATATTAGCATCCATACGATATACACGCATCGCAAGAATGTTATGAAAAAACTGGGTATTAGTTCGCCTGTCGAACTCATCACCTATGCCATCAATAAAGGCTTGGTGCAACTCAAATCATAAAACGATAAAACACAATTTATAATAAACAAACCGATGGAAAAATCTAAAGTTGAAACTACCGATGAGTTACGTATTCAAGTGATCCCAAACGGCCCTCTCATTGTCCATGCAAACATGAAGGTGGAAAAATCAGATGGTACCATTGAGAACCGAGAAAATAAGGCCTCATTTTGCCGCTGTGGTGCATCCCAAAACAAACCCTTTTGTGATGGAACACACAAAAAAATAGCTTGGCAGGAATAGGACAATGTACAGTCGCTAATTTGATCATAACTACTCAGGCTATTGGATGCTTTTGAGATAAAGGTTGTATTGTTTTAAGATCACAATTCCCTATGACAATTGTGATCGCAAGGTATCAGCACGTCGATCAACACCGTCATGACTCCAGCCTGGTGCCTTAAACACATACTTGAACTTGTCAATCCAATGACGAGCTCGTGATACATCTTTCCAGATGGAAGCATACTCATGTGTCGCGACGTACAAGAGATTGTGATTCTGGATATTTTTGGTAAGCCCATACCTAGGCTTCTCCTCTTTTCGCTCTTCGGCAAATGTTCCAAACAAACGATCCCAGAGGATAAAAACCCCTCCATGATTGCGGTCGAGATACCGAATATTGGATGCGTGATGAACCCTATGATGAGACGGGGTATTGAATACATACTCTATCCATCCCGGCAATCGATCTACCAACTCCGTATGAACCCAAAACTGATAAATCAAATTTATAGACATTACCGTAAAAATCATCAAAGCATCAAATCCCAAGAAGGCCAACGGTAACCAAAAAAAATACTTGTGAATGCGTTCCCCGGCCCCTTGTCGCAATGCAGTACCATAATTCATATACTCCGAAGAATGATGTGCTACATGTCCGGCCCACAACAATCGTATCTCGTGATTCTTACGATGAAACCAATAGAATGTAAAATCATCCAGAACAAATAAGAGTATCCATGCCCACCATTGACGTCCAACGAGATCTCCCAATGGACTCACCTCATGGATGGCATAGAGGGCTATAAAGGCCAATACCTTAGGAAGAAACTCAATGAAACCTGTCAACACCAACATCCCCAATGAAGTCCAAGTATCCTTGCCTCGATACAATCCAAGATCCTTATGTTTATCGTAGTACAATTCTAAAAGGATCACCATGAGAAAGATGGGAATCGCAATATACTGCAATTGATCTTGCTTCAATGACTCTAGTGCTGCATGCCAATTCATAATGCTAAGATCGTAATTCTACGATAAAACGAGACCAAAGTATCATATTAGGTGCTCAAAAACTACATAATAATGGCTTGTTCTCTTTTGACCGGCGTGGTGATCTGATGATGTCAATAGCTTTATATTCGGATCAAGTCAAGATCGAATTAGGTATGACTATCTGTCTATTTTTCTAGAATAATTTCCGTGTCTAATATACCGAATGATCTTGCCATTGTCATCCCGTTCGAAAACAAGTGTTTCTCCAAGTTCGTCATTGTCTCTAATCCTTCTGAACGTATCTCCTTCGATATGCTTGTAAAAAGTCATAGAATCACCCGGCTTCTCGGAAGGAAGACCAAGGGAAACCAATTTCCCATTCCAAGTAGATATATATGATTCGCTCCACCACGGCATTTGATTATAATAACCCACAAACTCGTCTAGGTTCGGTTTATCCTCTGCGGCTGTCTCTTTGATAGAAACTTTAACTTTCTTCAAGATTCCCTGAATCCCTCTGACATATTTCGACGGATTTGTACCATTGGCGTTAATCATAACTGAATACGCCATTTTGTTTTTTAAGTCGAGTTGGATCGTCGTTCGATAACCCGGACAACTGCCCCCATGTCCAACCCAAGTATTTCCATTGGAACCTTTATAAACAACAAAACCCAAGCCCCAAGTTGTCTTCCAATCCGGATCCGTCCAGTGTACATTATGCATATATTGAATGGTCGCGGGCTTTAAAATCTCCTTGACGGTAGTATCTCTTAATCGAAATTGCCATGAAGCAAATTTTCCCAAGTCCAAAACATTGGAGGAAAATCCTGCTGCAGGTACAATTCCTTTGGCTTGAAAGAGATTTACTTTATTACGAACCCCTTTTCTGGTTTCCGAACTATAACCCACTGCCAACTTGCTTCCATACATTTGCTCGGGAAGATACGTTCGCGTATCTGCCAGTCCAAGGGGATTGAGAATAAATTGCTCGATATATTCATCATAAGGGATGCCTGATACTTCCTCTACAATCTCTCCCAACAAGGTCAGACCGAGATTGCTGTATTGAAAATAAGTAGAAGACGGATACAGAGTTTCTTGGTCGCCTAGTTTCTGGTCGATTTGCGATTTGCTTGGAAAAGCAAAATCAGGACTTGTCCAATATGGATAAGCTGCTTCCCTAGGGAGACCCGAAGAATGAGTTAGTAATGACCGAATCGTAATAGGCCCACTATTTATATATTTCTGATGAACCTTATATGCCGGAAGCAGATCGCGTACACGATCATCCAATCTTAGCCGGCCGTCTTCATACAATTGCATAATCGCGATAGACGTAAACAACTTAGATATCGAACAAATGCTACAGATTGTAGAATCCGTTGCCTTAATACTCTCTTCTACATTGGAAAGCCCAAAAGCTCCTGACCAAATCACTTCCTGATCATCAACTATGACAGCCGTCAATCCAGGCAAATTATCAAAATCCTTTTGAGCCTCTAGCCAAACCTCTACAAGAGTCAAAGCTTCAGCATAGTTCTTGGTTGCATCCTGAGATATGCCGATACTGGTAAATAAAGAAAAGAATAATATAAAATAATATTTTACCATAAACGTACTTTTATTCACGCATCTAAGATACGCCACAATTTACCTTTGTTTACAGAATCCAAAAGAAATGTTACTCTTCAGGTAAGCGTCATTTTGGCTAAAAACTGCCTTTTTTATCTCAAAAGCACCCTCCTGAATAGTAACAATGTGTTTATATACTTTCATACCTTAACAATCTCAATGCGTTGGCAACAACGACTAAAGTCGAACCTTCGTGGATAGCCACAGCCATGCCGATGCTCGCCCAACCAATCAGCGTTGAGGGTATCAAAATGGCTACAATCCCCAGACTTAACCATAAGTTCTGCTTGATAATTTTTTTCGATTTCCTACTCAATCCGATTACAAAAGGGAGGTTTTCAATTTTGTCAGACATCAAGGCAACATCGGCAGTTTCCAAAGCGACATCACTTCCTGCAGCTCCCATAGCAATCCCGACTGTGCTATTGGCCATAGCGGGTGCATCATTAACACCATCGCCAACCATTGCAATCTTGCTATATTTTTCTTTTAGCTCCTGAATAGCGGTAACTTTGTCTTCAGGCATCAAGCCTCCTTTGGCTTCTGTAAGACCAATTTGTCTGGCGATAGAATCGCCAACATTTTGATGATCGCCTGTAAGCATGATCATTTTTTCAATTCCTATTTGTTTCAATCGTTCTAAAGTCTCTTTTGCCGCTGCTCTTGGCAAGTCCA
>JAJRXG010000110.1 GCA_024276375.1 Bacteroidota bacterium
ATACTACAGCAACTCTAGGAGATAAGAAACCTTCATCCATGAAGTTGAAAGTATCATATCTACCTGCAAGTACCAAATCAAGCTTATCGCTGATAGCAAATTTCCCCTGTGCATAGCCTCCGATGATTCGGTAATCATCATTTCCTTCATTTCGACCATAGACCAGATTTTCAGTATTCTGAAATGCCTCTCTATAATCTATTCCTGCCGTAATATCGGCCTTCAATGACGGGACGCTAAAATTATACTGGAGTTGTCCTTCTAATTGTTTTCTCGCTACAGGTGTTCGCAGTCCTGTCTGGTAGAGAAAGGTAGGTCTCTCCTGACTCCCTCCATCGTTATCGACATAAAATACTTGAGCAAACAAGCCACCTTTCTGTATCCGTGCTTGCGTCCAAATTTCTTCGGCTTGAAAAAGTCCTTCACCTTGAGAATTGTAAAACACTTCCTTGCCCTTATTATATCCCCCAGACACAAAAATACTTAGGTCATCTTGAGGCCTGAACTCGAATGTCGTATTGACAGACAAATTACTCCAATCGTTACTCATGGGGTTACCGTCTCCATCAGGATCTAAATCAGCAAAACTATATATCTCAGTAGAGGGCTTGGTCACATCCACCACCCCATTGGTCACAGCAGGTTGAGCTACGGTCGTCCGCAATCTCGCTATTTGTTCTGCATCCTCAACGGGATCTAGCGTAAATTCATCTCCCCGACGTGCTTGAACATTTACTTTAAATCCAAACTTCTTAGATGGAGATGCATATGCATGCCTAAGGGCTCCACCTACTGTATTGAGTTCACCACCAAAAACCTCAATACTTGTACCCGGATTGTCAATGGAATTCTTAGTAATAAAGTGTATCACTCCCGATACTACACCCGGACCATAAAGTGCCGATCCCGGACCACGAATCACTTCAATACGCTGCAAATCCAATGAACTGATACCTACACTGCTTGCTTGAAATGTCCCAATACCCGGACCCACTAAACTACGATAGTCCATGATGGGAAATACACCGGTCGAGAACAACGCACTCTGTCCCCTTAGTTCAATATTAATCCTAGAGGCAGATTGTTGGGATATCTGAACTCCCGGCGTGTTTATCAATGTTCGGGCAGGATCGGTTGTTTGTGCCGAAGCCAGGATCTTTTTGGCCGATATAACTGATATCGAGGCAGGAGCCTCTTGTATTTTCTCCCGCTTTCTGGAAGCTGAAATTACCACATCATCTCCCAACAGAATACCTTCTTGCAAGGTGATGGTGATATTGTCTGTCGCCCCCGAAAGTTCAATCTCCGTAGTATTGTATCCAGTAAAACTGGCTTCCAATGTCAGGGGAAAACTGGCTGATGTCGTAAAACTAAAAGATCCATCAAAGTCCGTTATAGTACCCTCTGAAGTCCCTTTTACAATAAGATTAGCGCCAATCAATGGCTCCCCTGCCTCGTCGGTAACTATACCTGACAATATGCTTTGCCCTATTAGAGAATAGCTCACTAGTACGAAGCACAGAAAGGATAGAAATTTTGATAAGTGATGTCTGTTTGTCATAGTTTATTTAGTTAGTCAGTAATTAAAATATAATTCAATCTTATGGAATCTTCGTATTCTCCGCTATACGAAGGAGCTATTTATGAATACACCTATACGGTTTATCTATCGTCGTTAATTTTAGGATATGATCTCATTCTTTTAAAATGAAAATCATCTCCCATGAGCAAAAATAAAATAATATACGTTCTGACTACATATATTACAGCAATCATTTTGTATTTACCCTATGCACACCAAGCATTATTGCGACAAGATACAAAAGCCAATTTAATATCAAAAAATGGGAATGTGTTTTGTGGTATTTTGGCGTCAGACCAGCAATAACTCGAGAAAAATCAAAAAACCATCCCATATTTTGGAACATCGATAGCCCTTGTAAATGAACTGTCCAACATAAAGTATCTCGGAGCACAATATTTAGGTTGCCCTACTAAAATATAGAGAACAAAACCTATGGTTTTGCTTTATCAATCAATCGTTGATGACACACAACATCATTGATCCCAGGCTTCCGATAAAAATTGCTCTACCACTATGTTATAAGCATCAGCCCAAATAGAATAAGAAGCAGGTTTTTCATTTTTCAACCTATTTGTTTGTCTTTGACACTGAGGTATGTATATCCTTGCTTATTTTACCTTGTACCATTTTGGTAGGAATCCAAATTTGCCATTCCTATCATTTTAACTCGGCATAGTACTGATAGAAGTATGGGATTGTCTCGATCCCTTTGTAAAAGTGCCATAATCCATAATGCTCATTGGGTGAGTGGATGTCATCACTATCCAATCCAAAACCCATCAAGACAGTCTTTACTCCAAGAACAGATTCGAACAATGCGACAATAGGGATACTCCCACCGCCCCTGACGGGTATAGGAGTTTTTCCAAAAGTAGTTTTCATTGCTTTGCTAGCCGCTTTATATTCAGGTGTATTTGTCGGAGTGACGGCCGGAGCTCCTCCGTGATGTGGTGTAACTTTTACTTTAACTGCCTTGGGGGCTAGCGAGGTGAAGTATTCGGTAAATAGTTGGCATATCTCATCATCCGTCTGATTGGGCACTAGACGCATACTGATTTTGGCATACGCCTTAGATGGTAATACGGTTTTAGCACCTTCCCCGATGTATCCTCCCCAGATTCCATTGACATCGAGTGTCGGTCTTGTACTGGTGCGTTCTAGTGTTGTATATCCGTCTTCTCCTTGAACATCATTGACTTCTAAATCAGTCATATATGTTTCCAGATCAAAGGGAGCTAGGTTGAGCGACTTTCGCTCCTCAGTGGTCAATTCTACTACTTGGTCATAGAATCCGGGTATCTGGATGACTCCACGATCATCTTTGAGTTGTGCGATCATCTCACATAGATTGTTGATCGGATTGGCCACGCCACCACCATAAACACCGGAGTGCAAATCTCGATTAGGTCCCACAACTTCCACTTCTACGTAAGTCAATCCTCTCAACCCTACAGTGATCGAGGGTGTATCACGAGAGATAATTGATGTATCCGATATCAATACCACATCACATGAGAGCAACTCTCTTTGCTCCTCACAAAAGTCTCCAAGATTGTCAGATCCCACTTCTTCTTCTCCTTCAAATATCAACTTCACATTGCAAGGCAAGGCATCATTGGCAAGCATAGCTTCTAGGGCTTTCACATGCATATAGATCTGTCCCTTGTCATCGCAAGCACCACGTGCAAATATAGCTCCTTCCGGATGCAAGTCCGTCTTGCGAATCACGGGATCAAAAGGTGCTGTCTCCCATAAATCCAATGGATCAGGTGGCTGTACATCATAATGTCCATATACCAATACCGTGGGTCTGTCATCATCTACCACCTTCTGCGCATAGACAATGGGATGTCCAGGAGTTTCAAATTTTGTGATCCGATCCATGCCGATAGACAACAACTTATCCATGAGGAACTCCGCTGTCTTGATCATATCTCCTCTGTGGTCGCTATTGGCACTCACTGAAGGAATGCGCAAGAGTTGCAGCAATTCGCTTAAAAACCGTTCTTGATGCTCCGATATATACGATTGTATCGCCTTCATAGTCTCTTCTGCTTATTATCTTATTTAAAAATTGTGTTTGTTACTTATCCCTTTAGGGGAAATTGCATATACTCATTCATATTAAAAAACATAAATGACAGAATATCCGCTTGCTCTGCGATCAATTTGGATGTGGGTTTACCTGCTCCGTGACCTGCACTAGTCTCTATTCTAATCAAGATCGGTGCATCTCCCTGTTGACGGTGTTGTAATTCGGAAGCAAACTTAAATGAATGCGCCGGTACAACACGATCATCATGATCTGCTGTTGTTATCATTGTTGCAGGATACGATGTTTCGCCCACATTGTGTACCGGACTATACTCGATCAAATACTCAAATGCCTCAGGATCATCACTGCGACCATAGTCCGTAGCCCAAGCCCATCCTATGGTAAACTCATGATATCGCAACATATCCAATACCCCGACCGCCGGAAACCCAACAGCGTATAAATCAGGACGCTGTGTCAGACAGGCACCCACAAGAAGGCCTCCATTGCTACCTCCACGTATCGCGAGTTTGGATGATGAGGTATATTTATTGCTTATGAGAAACTCGGCGGCTGCCTGAAAATCGTCAAATACATTTTGCTTACGCTCCTTGGTTCCTGCTTCATGCCATGCTTTGCCAAACTCTCCTCCTCCTCTGATGTTAGCAACGGCATATATCCCACCATTTTCAAGCATGGGCAGCATTGTTAAAGCAAAATTGGGTGTAATAGATATATTGAATCCGCCATATCCATACAATAAGGTCGGATTGCTCCCATCCTGTACTAGGCCTTTCTTATGTGTCAAAAACATCGGTATTCGCGTCCCGTCATAACTCTCATACCACACTTGAGTTGTCACATATTGATCAAAATCAAAGTTTATATCCGGTGTCTTAAATACCTGATATTCCAACGTTCTTGTGTCTATACTATATATTGTCGTTGGTATCACAAAAGATGAAAATGAAAAAAAGGCCTCATCCTCCTCCTTCTTACCACTAATACCTCCGATATTGCCGATCGCAGGTAAGGTGAGATTTGCGACAAATGAACCATTCAAATCATACACCTTTACCAGACTTGACGCATCGTGCAAATACTCCAAAAACAACTTACCCCCTGCCACTGAAACTCCTTGCAAGACATCCTCCTCCTCCTCTATAAATGGCCGCATCTCGCCACCGAGATCTGACACGGCGAGTTGTACTAATCTCTCCTTGGGAGCACCCGCATTGGTCTGGATAATCAATCTTTGGTCATCTGAATCTACAACTTGATAGTCTGCCTCAAATCCATCGACAATAGAAACAATCTGTGATCCCGGACGGTTTAGATCTTTTACAGATAGCGCATTGCCACTGGTCGATTCGCTCTCATATATTATCAGCCAACGTTCATCTTCAGTCGTACTTCCATAGACACTGCGTTGTGGATATTGGTCATTGCGATAGATTAGATCATCTTGTGATTGTAGATCTCCCAGGCGATGGTAGTACAAACTATGATATTCATTCTTGCCACTCAGTTCATCACCTGCTCTGCTTTCAGGATACTTGCTATAGTAAAAGCCATCTCCGGCCCATGAGATGCCCGAAAACTTAATCCACTCCAATTCATCTGCCAAATGAAGCCCCGTCGATAAATCCAATACCTTAGCAGTGCGCCAATCTGAGCCCCCTTCGGATACTAGATATGCCAGATACCGGCCATTCTTGCTGAATGCCATCCCAGCAAGGGATGAAGTGCCATCTTCAGAAAATATGTTGGGATCCAATATAACCTCATCTTCTCCGCCATCATTCATACGATACAAAACACTCTGATTCTGCAATCCATCATTCTTAAAGTAATAGTATGTCCCGGATTCCTTGAATGGGCTGCTATATTTTTCATAATCCCACAACTCAGTAAGTCGATCGACCACCTGTTGTCGAAATGGGATCTGCTCCAAATACTCAAATGTTACTTTGTTTTGCCGTGTCACCCACGATTTTGTCTCTTCTGCATTGTCGTCCTCCAACCATCTATACGGATCCGATATCGCTCTCCCGTGATAATCCTCCACCACAGACGTATCTCTATAGGTATCCGGATAATCTATGGCAATCTGTGTCATAACTTTGTCTTCTGTCCTACAACTACAAATAATCTGTACGAGACACAATGCAAATAAACCTATACTTGTTCTATTCATATCTATATTTTATTAATATTTGATCTCTATTGACACCAAAGCTATGGCAATTCTTTTGTATTACATCATCATATGCTACGGGAACATTAATTTGCCGTACAACTCTTTTTTTGTTTCCAATCCAAGTGATTGCAAAATCGATTTTAACGGTATTGACTTGGAGACCAAAATCCATCGTATTGAGATCGCGAAGAGTCTCCTATTCAACTACACTCCTCCAGAGGTAAAAAATGATTTACAACAGAGCAATCTCATGTTTGTGAATGGGCAGATTGTACAAGAAGGTGAACAAGTAGCGCTTCATCTCAATATTCGTATCAACTCTAAGATTGCACCTCAACATTACGGAGCTATTCAAGCTAATAGCCTCTTGAAAATCACGTTAATCAATGGTCGGGAAGTTAAGCTCAAGTGCTATGCTGCCAGTGAAGGCGTACTAACGAGAGAAGAAAATGGCTACATCTATCCATTGGGCTATAATCTAGACAAGAAACATCTAAAGCAATTGGCTCGTTTTGAGATAGACAAATTAGGTCTTCAGTGGACGTCGGGATACGAGGAATATCCCATCTATGAAGTAGATTTTTTTATAAACCAAATATCATGTCTAAGGCACGCACAAAATTCAAATTAGGCCTCGAGTTACCTACAGATCCACGATGGGTCAATCTCGCAGAGATGAGCCTTCAATATATCCTTACCGACCATGCCTATTGTGAACAGAAAGCCGCAACATCATGTATCTCGTTGATACAATACTATCCCGAACACGATCGCCTAGTTGACGAAGTAAGCCCTGTCGTCACAGAAGAATGGGGGCATTTTAGATTGGTCATACAAGAGATTCGAAAGCGCGGTTTTCAACTTGGACGACAGCGTAAAGATATTTATGTCAATGAGCTGTTAAAGTTTCAAGAACGTGGTGGAGGACGTGACAAAGCACTCATTGAGCGCCTATTGACCTCGGCACTCATCGAAGCGAGGAGCTGTGAGCGTTTTCGCTTGCTCTCCCTTCATCTCCAAGAAGAATCACTTCGTGAATTTTACCATCACTTTATGGTCAGTGAAGCCGGACATTACAAGATGTTTTTGGCTTTGGCCAAGTTTTACGGTGATGAAGATCAAGTTCAAAAACGCTGGATGGAGTATCTCGATTTTGAAGCCCAAATGCTTAAAAATATAGAAGTCACAGGTGACCGAATGCATTGAAAAAGTCTTATTCAGCGACATTGTCAAAAGCCCTCATACCCCGATATTTCCAATCCATATCCATCGAGGCCTACCCTTTTCTTGGGACTATTGGACAGCAAGAGCAATTTTCGGACACCGATTTTTCTGAGGATTTGAGCACCTACACCATAATCCTTCTGAATATCACTTTGTGTTTTTGTATGACTTCGTTGATCTCCTGCTAATGCACGCATTCGAGCGATCAGGTGTTCTCCGGATTCTTCTTGTCTCATGATGACGATAACACCGCAATCCTTATCTTGTATATAAGCTAAAGCCTTCTGAACAGGTGATATTGTCTCACTGAGATAGTTATATATCTGCTCTCCTGCGATAGCGCTGTGCATGCGTACCGGTACAGGGCGATCCTCCCGAATTGTGCCTTTGACCAGTGCGATATGAATATCTCCGGTGGTAACTTGCTCAAAGGCCAGTACTTCGATATCCCCGTATGGAGAGGACAATCGGGTGCGGTAATTCTCCTTAATGATAGACTCGTTGCGCATCCGATATGCGACGAGATCTTCAATAGATATTACTTTTAGATTGTGGGTTTGTGCTATTTTTAACAAATCAGGCAATCGAGCCATCGAACCATCTTCATTCAGAATTTCGACCAACACTCCAACAGGTTCGTACCCTGCCATTACTGCAAGATCTATGGCCGCTTCTGTATGTCCGGTACGCCTCAAGACACCACCTTTTTTTGCTCTCAAAGGAAAAATATGTCCCGGACGAGCAAAGTCGTCGGCTTTACAATCTCTACTAGCCAATTGCTTAATGGTCATGGCTCTATCTGATGCAGAGATTCCTGTTGTCACTCCATTGCCATCAAGATCTATGGAGATCGTAAAAGCAGTTTCATGTAAAGCCGTATTTCTACGTACCATTAGGTCTAGATTGAGTGCATCAGCTTTTTCTTCAAGTATAGGCGCACAAATCAACCCCCTTCCATGCGTAGCCATAAAATTGATAATCTCAGGAGTGATGATTTCTCCTGCACATATAAAGTCTCCCTCATTCTCCCGATCTTCATCATCAACGACTATCACCACGCGACCATTGCGAATCTCTTCTATGGCCTCTTCTATGGTGTTCAATGCTGTTTTACTCATGCCTATTGACTAATTTTATCAATCACTTCGATTAGAATTGACGTATTAACTTCCCAATCAAATTTTTGTTTTACAAAGGCTCTTCCCTCGAGGGAAATCCTATTTAGTGTTTCAGGCTGCGAAAGTAGCATTTTTATACTTTGAATAAAACCTTGCTGCGTATCCTCTATAATAATGGATTTGCCATCCACTGCTTCTATACTTCGATTGACAAATGAAGTTGTGATACAAGGTACACCCACAGACAGTGCCTCTAGGATTTTGTTCTGCTGCCCTGATCCCTCCCATATAGGAGCAATTTGGATTTTTGATCGGCGATAAATATCTGCCATGTCAGCGACCGGACTCAATATTTTAACTTGGCGGTTGGCTCTTTGAAGCAGTCCATGTGAAGCTCGCGCACCGGCTATAACAATTGAAAGACCCGGAAACTCTCCTGCGATCTTCGAGAGTATAAACTCCACGGCCTGATGATTGGGGTCGTATCCCAAGTTGCCACAAAAACACAAATCCCACTCCTTTTCAATACCCGGATCCGGTCGATACTCAGATGTATCCACACCATTGGACAATAGAAAAATATCCTTTTGATTTTCCTTTGATAAATGTAGCCGATCTCGTTCCGATATCACAAAATGAGCATCAAAGAAGGAGTGGATTGCTTTTTCGTAAGCTGCTATTCTCTTTTTTTCTAAACTCCGCAACCATCCAAATGCCTTACTTTTGAGATGCTGATGAGCCATGTCATTAAGAATCAATGAGTCCATATAATCCAATGACTTTGTACATCCCTCATAGTCCGAGATATACGGCGACATCCTTACCAAATGACAATGAATATGATCCGGCTCAATACGATCCAAAATCCTATGTATGCGCATTTGGATAGGCTTGCTGTAAAAGTAAGCTACCTGAAGCGGCAGCCCTTGCACAAAACCCTTGAGAGCATCTAGTCGGCGCCAAACTCGGGTGTATTTGAACGAATAAATTTGGTGACAATATGGAGTGATCGCTTTAAAACCCTCTTTGGAAATATCTTCTTCATGCAATGTAATCAGGGTGACTTTCATCTGTCTTGAAAGCGCAATAATGTGATGGTAAGCGCGCAATTTATCTCCTTGATCCAAGGGATAGGGAAAACGCGAAGTGAGAAATACGATATGCTTCAATACGTCAATTGTATAAGTACCCCAAGTCAAATATATAAAGATAGAATTTCAATCGCCTAGCAATAGTTTCATATGACCAAATACTTGTCGGCCGATCATATTTATATCATGATAGTCTTCAACATATCTACGTCCGGCAGTGACCAATTTTCTTATATCTACATTGCCCTGCACCAGATCGCGACACAATGACTGCCATCCAATAGATGAATCGCTTATCATTATCCCTTTACCTGCATGTAAATTTAATCCTTCTGCTCCCAGTGAAGTACTCAATACCGGCGTGCCTACGCATAGTGATTCAATGATCTTCACCCTTGTCCCGCTTCCCGTCCACAGCGGCACAATCATCATGTCCATATCCTCAACAAACGATCGACTATCTTCAACCTGCCCTAACAAGTTGATGTGATCTTCTTCTCTAAACATAGAAGATAAATCTCCATATGATCCGGCTATAAAAAATTCTAAGACATTATGTAGCCTGCTGAGTGGACGCCAGACTTCATCAACAAACCACTGTAGTCCATCCCTATTGGGCCTCCAATCCAACGAACCAATAAAACCAATATGTTTTTTTTCTCTGCCTGTCTTCTTCTTGGGAGTAGTAGGGCACTCCATCCCGATCGGAGCCACTACAATGGGCGTAGTGATGATTTTCCGACCCAGTATCTCAGCTTCCCGCTGACTCACAGTCACTATCAAATCTACTTGACTAAACACCATCAACTCGGCTCTCATCAAGCGTTTGATGGCTGATTTTAGGAAGATCTTCTCGAACGAAAAACCCAATCGTTCATACTGTCGACGGCGCAATTCATACTCGATATTGTGCGCTCTCAATACGACTCTGGCACCCTTAGCGTATTTTCTCACAATGTCGCAATACCGAGTACAATACAGCCCTTCCATCAATACGATATCATACGCTTGCTCCTCCAACAAATCCATGAGTGCCTGTCCCGCACCAAGACTCCAATATCGATCAATAAAATAGGATTGGTTAGAGAAGCAAAAATTTTTTATCGCACCGATAACAGATTCTGACGCATCCATATTAGCGGTAGTAACAGTATTGTATAGACCTACTCCAAGCAGATTGTCGATCGCGGTAGAGGTAGCAAAATGCTTAGAAGTGTTCAATGAAAACAAATCTAATACAGCTCCAGCATTTTTCAATCCTTTGGCTAGGGCATGTACTGCCAAAGACGCTCCATCTACAAAGGGATACGGAAACTTGTGAGTGAACTGGAGTATTCTCAAGGCAACTAAACTTGCCGATCGATACAATTCAAATCATCGAATGCCCTAGTCAAACGCTCCTTAAAGGAAGTCTCACCGACTCTCAACCACTTACGAGGATCGTAATATTTCTTGTTGGGCACATCATCTCCTTCCGGATTACCCAACTGACCTTGCAAGTAGTCCTTGTGACTGTTATAATAGTTTTTTACACCATCCCAAAATGCCCATTGCATATCAGTATCTATATTCATTTTGATTGCACCATAGGAGATGGCTTCTCGAATCTCTGCGGTAGTACACCCTGAGCCACCATGAAATACAAAGTTGATCGGTTGATCCCCTGTGCCAAATTGCTGTTGAACATACGTCTGTGAATTTTTTAGAATTATAGGACGCAACTCTACGTTGCCCGGCTTGTAAACTCCATGCACATTGCCAAATGCCGCTGCGATCGTAAAACGATCTGATATTTTTGACAGTCGCTCATAGGCATACGCGACTTCTTCGGGTTGGGTGTAAAGTCTTGAACTATCCACGTCCGTATTGTCCACTCCATCTTCCTCACCGCCTGTTACACCCAGTTCTATCTCTATCATCATCCCAAGTTGACTCATTTGTGTAAAGAACTCAGCACTTATATCGATATTCTCTTCGATGGGTTCTTCCGACAAATCCAACATGTGCGAACTAAACAGAGGACAACCATGCAGTTCATAATGCTTGCGTCCTTCTTCCAAAAGTCCCTTGATCCATGGCAATAACTTCTTGGCACAGTGATCCGTGTGCAGCACTACAGATACACCATAATGCTTTGCCAATTCATGCACATGCAATGCTCCAGTCTTAGCTCCCAAGATAGAGGCCTTTTGCCCATCGTTTGATAATCCTTTGCCAGCATTAAAACTCGCCCCACCATTGGACAATTGAATAATAACAGGTGAATTGACTTCACGTGCCGTCTCCATCACCGCATTCATCGAATTGGTTCCGATAACATTGACAGCAGGGATAGCAAAGTTGTTTTGATTGGCATAGTCAAACAAATCTTTTAACTCTTGACCATGTATAACACCTATAGAAAATGACATTAGATTATTTTATTTGTTGAAAATAGTTTAATAAAAAGCAAGTTACTATTCAGGAGGGTGCTTTTGAGATAAAAAGACGCCTACCTGAATAGTAACAAAAGCAAAGATACGAAGGTATTGATCCTATACCTCATAGTATCGTACAAAGCTTTCTGCGATCATCGTTTCGTACTATCTCAATGCCAATCATCATCGTCTCTTTTGTATCATAAAAAAAATCGATAATCTATCATCTATAAAGTCAGGCCTTCACAATCCAAGTACAATGACACTGCTTTACTAAATCTATACTAAATATTGTCGTTAGACATTTTGAATAGGGGTGAGAACCATTAATTTTATTGTTTACACTCGTCCTCATGGCATATCCTTGCCCATCTTTTTAGTATGTTTGCCTCAATTTTAAACCCATCCAATTATGTTATTGATACTCCAAGGCGATATATCATCTCTATTGTCACAGTTTCTGCCCCTGTTACTCATCATAGTCGTCATGTACTTCTTTTTTATCCGTCCGCAAGCGCAGAAACAAAAGGCACAACATGCTTTCGCCTCCAACTTACAAAAAGGGATGGAAGTTGTAACTGCCTCCGGAGTCATCGGAACCATTACCAAGTTAGATGATGTCAAGGTGACACTCAAAATAAGTGACAAAGGATATATGGATATCATGCGTTCTTCTATCAGCCAAGAGATGACAGAATCCTTCCAAAAGGCTTCTTAAAATCGGGATTTCCACGCTATAAAGTGCAAATAAAACCCTAATATCCGGTGTTCATTTCTTATCATGTAATATTTGATGTACCTTAAGTGCGAAATCAAAGCCCTATAGGTTACTTGAAATTACTGAAATATAGACTCTATCTGCTCCCGTTGTTGATACTTTTGGGAGTTGCTTTTGGACAAGCGGGATTGTTGCATATCAGCATGTTGCACATTAAGTCTCATGAACTAAAGCTTACTAATCTTGACTATAATTTCCTTCCGGGTGATGTTTTTCATGCCGGAGAGGTTGTCTCACGCAACAATTATGAGGATGCCAATATTTCTTGGAATCCGGATTTCAAGCAAATGCTCAACGCGGATTTAAGAGATATCGCAAGACAAACAGAAGATATTGACGAAATTCGATTGGGCAATGAAATATCATTTTACTCGGGGTCATATCAGATCAAGTTGTGCCTAGATCATAAGAAGATGTCGGTCTTAGATTCCTCCATGCTCACCAAAACAATCTATCTTGATATTGTGGGACAATATGAACTCTGGGATCGAGATACTTGTGACCGGTTACTGGTACAGGAAGGGCGAAAATTTTGGATTCGAGACAGTATTATTGTCAAAGGGTTGGCGCATCCCAAATTTATCAATAATAAAGTAAATGAGATATGGTTAGCGCAATTGACGGAGAATGCATTGCGGATAGTCCGCAGTTTTGAATCTCCATACGAATGGTATGACAAGTTTGTTCAACTAGGTGTGTTTCTTTGGTATATCAATCGATTTGAACAACCGGAATTCTTGACGCAGACACAACTAAAATACAAAGGATGGCATTTTTATAATAAAATCCGTCATAGACCTTCCTTGTCGCATCATCCTAAAATATTGAAAGATGAAACAGCTGCAGTTCAGAAACATCAGATACAATCTCCGGTATTGAAGCCGTTGACCAAAGTGGTTCATAAAGATTCCAATAAAAAAACTTAATTACCGCCGTATTTAATCCCGTGCTCCTTTTCTTTGTACAATGGAGAAGAAGAGAATTGCCATTTTCGCTTCAGGGCGTGGATCCAACGCCCGTGCAATCATTGACTTTAGCAAGACCGCAGCTGCATTCTACGAAGTTGTTCTCATTCTCAGTAATCGAAAAGATGCCGGTGTATTGAAATTGGCAACATCCAAGGGTATTCCAAGTATTTTGGTCAACAAAAAGGCTTTCAAAGACAGTAAGTTGTTGAGGAGTCAACTGCAAAATGCCCATATCGACCTCGTGGTTCTTGCAGGATTTTTGTGGTTGATTCCTCCTCCACTCATAGCGGCCTTTACTCGCCGTATTGTCAATATCCATCCTGCACTTTTACCTAAATATGGAGGGAAAGGAATGTATGGTCATCATGTCCACAAAGCAATGGTTGCTGCGCAAGAGGATGTTTCAGGCATTACTATCCACTTTGTAAACGAAAGATATGATGATGGGGCTATCATTTTTCAATCGCGCTGTCAAATCCGTCCGGATGACAATGCCGATATGATTGGCCAACGGGTTCTACGGCTAGAACATCATTTTTATCCCAGAGTGATCAATGGGTTGTGTCGAAATACCTAAACACCATACAGATCAAATCATTGCTTCTACGACTCCAAAGAAACACCATCCTTGAGTGAGTGTTGCTATGTTAGCGAATCGCTGATCGTTCCATCCACTCAATGGGAATTGGCGTGTTCATTTTTGCATATTGATAGTTGTATCCGTGTATTCCTTGAAGTCCACCACTATGGATAAAAACCACTGTTTGCCCCTCCTCAAATCGCCCCGCTCTGCATAGAGACTCAAGTGTCATCATAGCTCGAGCTGTGTATATGGGATCCAACAGAATCTTATATGACAAGTAAAAGGACTTGATATACGTTACTATTCTAAAGTCATAAGCTCCAAATCTCAATTCGAAATGTGTAGGCAATATCTCCCAATTGGTGATCTCTGAGGGTATAAATTGCAATCCCGCCAAGGATGTAACGCTCCCCTTAAAAGGCGCGATTCCTATGACGCGAGAGTTGGCGTCCATCGCATTGGCTATACCGGCAAGCATCCCTCCGCTACCGACCGCACATATATATGCATCAATCGGTTGTTTTGTAATTTCCCTGATTTCATCAATCATTTCTGCTACTCCCGGCATGGCAAATTGTCCGCTTCCTCCTTCTGGAAGAAATGCAAAATCAGGGTATAGAGATAGAATGTCTTGAATCATCTCAGAATCTGTTTTTAGACGATATTGTGAGGGTCGGACAAAATACAATTTCATTCCAAATGCTCTACATTGATCCATGATTGGATTGCGCAACTTGGGGTGATGTGACCGGATGATACCTACACTTGGGATATCCAAGCGATGTGCAGCTGAAGCAACTGCAATAAGGTGATTAGAATATGCTCCGCCCGGTGTAATGATACCTTTTTTGTTCTCATCGATAATATCTCTCAGGGCATACTTTAGCTTGCGCCATTTGTTGCCGCAGATATAGGGATCTATCAACTCATCACGCTTGATAAAAAGATTCAATTTAGCTGCTTCCGACCATTCCGTTCTGAGATAAATCAACGGACTTGGAACAGTCAATGAACCTTCTAAATCATGGATCCTTAACATGATTTATGGAGTCAAAATCGCCAAAGGTCGCGCGACTATACGGTTCATATTGCCATCCATCAAAGTATAGATATAAGTCCCTTTAGGCAAAAAGGAAAGATCTATTTTGATCGTTCTATCTCCCTGAATAGAATAGCTCTTAGACCAAAGTTTCTTGCTCATGATATTATATACCTCGAGTGTGTAACTCCCGGGGTTGAAATTTGTAAAATCCACTCTAATGTTGTCACCAAATGACATAGTAGGATACAATACAAACTGAGATTCACCTAGGTGAAGCCTATCCGGGATACCTTCATCGGTGGATTTATATCTGATCCAAGCAATCTTATGTGCAGTATCCATTCGCACCTCAAGCAATAGTTCACCAGTATCTTTGTCAATAAACAAGTAGGAGGTATAGTCCACCTTACTGAACTCGGTTTGAATCAATGCCTCGTAGGAGTAAGATATACTTCGCTTAATGCGATAGGCGTCATACACACCTTGAGGAAGGTACAACTTTCCATTTGCGTCTCCTTCTTCTTTCACATCCAATCGGACGGCAACGTCTCCCAATGTTTTGGATGAAAAGGTAAAGAGACTACCATATACTTTGGTATGTCCCATGGATGAAGAATAGCACCCTTCCAAGGGTATGCGATACTGAGTCGTACGCGGCTGAGTAGATTGTGTATCACCAGTGATCTCTCCCACGATTGACCAAGAGCCCTGATCTACTATATAGAAAACCTCTGTTCCATCAGGGTATAAAAGGACATAATCAGCTTCGGGAAATAATTGATGATGATGCTTCCCTCTAGCCGGAACAAATAGATACTCTTCGTAAACAGATGACTGAAGACCCGAAAACATCCATATATTGCCAGAGCCGGATTTTCCCAAATCGTAGGAATCGTCCGGAAGTTGATCCAGTTTGAATCCCACTGTTCTCGACTGTACATCACCACCGAGGGCACAAGGATTAAACTGAGCCTCTCCTATCGCAGATAACAAGAACACAAAACATAAGATAAATGCAGTGCTCTGTGCATCTCGGTATAATGAACCCTGAACAATTAAAGAATAAATATATCGATACAAGAAAATTTGTTTTCGTCTCGGGCGCAAAAATAACAGATTCTACAAGCCCTATTTGGTTTTGGCACTTCTTTAACCCAATTTTTAGGCTTCAGATTGTTTTCGAATCTCATATTAACGCTTCAAACAACGCATTGTGCTGTAAGAGCTCCGTATAGGTTCCCGTGTCAACGACTTGTCCTTGATCAATCACCCATATTTGATCCATCTCCTTCAACAAAGCTACGTTGTGACTAATCATAAGAATGGTTTGATCCTTCATGACGTTCAACAATGCGCGACAAACCTCTGCTTCGCTCTTGGCATCCAATTCTGATGTTGGTTCATCTAGCAATAGTAGAGAGGGATTCTTATAAAGGGCTCGAGCAATACACACACGCTGGCGTTGTCCTCCACTGAGCATAGTCCCTCGGTCACCGACATTCTTATCCAGCAAATCTGATGGTATTTTTACTTGATTCAGGATTTCGAATAAACGTCTTGGAGATTCCTCCCTGCTTAAAATGATATTCTCTCTGACTGATCCATAAAACAAAATAGGCTCTTGTGCGACCAAACTAAAAAGCTCACGATAACTTTCCTGGTCAAAATCTGTGATCTCCCGGTCATCCAACAAGACCCGGCCTCGCGTAGGTTGATAAAAACCCAGTAGCACATCAAAAATACTTGTTTTTCCAGCTCCCGAATAACCAACGATCCCAATTTTATCACCTTTGTTAATCTGTAGATCAACGGATGTGAGGATCAAATCTGAATCAACATAGCGCAGATCAATACCCTCCAAGGTTATTTTCCTCTCAAACTTGGGGGTTGGTGGAAGTGTGTCATCGACCAATACCTTGTTGACGGTTATGTCCTCTCTGAAGGATTCGATTCGATCCAAGGCCGCCAAACCACGTTGCACATTGGCATATTCACGAGCAAACCGTTTAGACGGATCTATAATATTGTAAAAGGCAAAAATAAAAGCAAAAAAGGATGCTGGTTGCATCGTATTGTCCAGTACCATAGTTGTTCCAGCGTACAATAGTACAACTACAGTCACCACACCCAAAAACTCAGCGATTGGAGAAGCCAAGTCTCGACGTCGTAAAATGGTATTGGTCATATGATAGTATGCCTCATTGTTTTGCTCAAATGATCGTCTGTAAAAAAACTCTAAGCCCAAAGTTCTAATAGTCTTTAAGGCGGACAGGTACCGGTCAACGATGGTACTCAACTGCGACAATGCTTCTTGAGCTTGCTCAGAGTGACCTTTTAGATTATGGCTTAATTGACCGACAACCAATAAGGTAAACAAGATTAGGACAAAGGCCATAAAAGTCAGAAGGGGATTGAGAAGTAACATAAATATAAGGCTACCCAATACAATCAATGGCATCTTAAACAACATCTCAAAGGCCTTGAGGATACCGTGATCCACTTCCGATATATCATTGGTTATCAACGAGTTAAGGTATCCTTGTTGGAGCTTATCGCGATCGGATAGGGATAGGCTCTGAAAGGACTGCCATACTTGATTACGCAAGTCTTTCAATATTCCATTGCGTACCGGAATCATAAAAAACGAAATCATATAGCGACTTATGTTTTTTAAGAGAAATACAATTATCACCAAAACACATACCCACTTCAAGGATTCCATCTGTCCCATATTGTTCAACATTTGGCCAAAACCATAGTTGAGCATTCCTTCGAGATCCCAAATACTCTCCGGGCGAAGTGGACTTTTATCAACCTGCCCAAAGAGCAATTGAAAAAAGGGTATCACCAAGGGTATGCTGACCACTGTAAACAAAGCAGTAAGAATGTGAAACAAAATACCCCACAGCGTATAGATCCGATAAGACCAAACCGCTGAAACGAGCTTCTGAAGTTGAGACATGAACGCTTTACTTCAGTTCAAAGTCACTGAGAAAATTGGTCGTTACGGATCCTCTTAAAAACCGTTCATCCTTCATCAGTTGCATATGAAATGGGATGGTTGTCTTTACACCTTCAATAATAAACTCATTGAGTGCACGATCCATTTTCTTAATACATTCTTCACGTGTTTCAGCCTTGCATATCAGTTTAGCAATCATCGAATCATAATAAGGAGGAACGACATAACCTGCATAGGCATGTGTATCCACCCTAACACCATGACCTTTAGGGCTGTGAAAATTCTTGATCAAGCCCGGAGAAGGTCTAAAATCATTGTAAGGATCCTCTGCATTGATACGACATTCTATACAATGGCCTTTGGGTAAGTAATTTTTGCCGGATAGTTTTTCGCCTGCGGCTACTTTGAGTTGCTCCTTTATGAGATCTCTATTGATCACTTCCTCCGTGACGGGATGTTCTACTTGGATTCTGGTATTCATCTCCATGAAGTAGAAATTGCGGTGTTTATCCACTAAGAATTCAACAGTTCCAACTCCTTCATAATTGATAGATTGACCTGCTTTGATAGCCGCTTCACCCATTTCCTTTCTCAATGCTTTGGTCATAAAGGGAGAAGGTGCCTCTTCTACAAGTTTCTGGTGTCTTCTCTGAATGGAACAATCACGTTCAGAAAGATGAACGATGTTGCCGTGTTGATCTCCGATAATTTGTATTTCGATATGTCTCGGGTCTTCGATAAATTTTTCGATATAAACACCATCATTACCAAAAGAAGCCTTGGCTTCATTGCGAGCCATATTCCATTGTGTCTCAAAATCTTCGCTCTTTTCAACGATACGCATCCCCTTGCCTCCACCACCGGCTGTGGCTTTGATAATGACGGGATATCCGATTTCTTTTGCCGCTATTTGGCCGTCGGAGATACTCTTAACCAATCCTTGAGAACCAGGAACGACAGGTACACCTGCCTTAATCATCGTTTCCTTGGCGGTGACTTTATCTCCCATTTTTTGAATCATCGAGGGGGTGGGACCGATAAACTTTACATTGTACTCGGCACAGATTTGAGCGAAGTCAGCATTTTCGGCTAAAAATCCATAGCCGGGATGAACAGCATCTGCATTGGTGATCTCTACTACGGCCATAAGTGCGGGTACATTGAGATACGACAAAGCGGATGATGGAGGTCCTATACACACAGCTTCATCTGCAAACCTCACGTGTAGGGCGTCTTTGTCCGCTGTAGAATAGACGGCTACAGTTTGAATACCCATCTCTCGACAAGTTCTTATGATACGTAGGGCTATCTCTCCTCGATTGGCAATTAAGACTTTTTTAAACATCCATAGTAACTTTCATAAAATAGAAGATGCCGCATGAAATAAGGATATTTATGCCGGCGCATCATATTCCGTCGTATTTGTTCTGCCTCCATTAGGTCTCAAGCTCCGGGATCTACCAAAAACAATACTTGGTCATATTCTACAGGACTACTGTCTTCTGCTATCACTTTAACAATCTTCCCCGAAATTTCACTTTCTATTTCGTTAAATAGTTTCATCGCCTCTATGACACAGACGACACTTCCGACAGAAAGCATATCCCCAACTTGTACGTAAGGAGGTTTGTCCGGAGAGGGACTGCGATAGAATGTCCCTACCATCGGCGACTTAATTTCAATATAGTTGCCCGATGCCTTTGATTCTGAAGCGTTATCATCAAGATTGCCTCCTTCGGATTCTTGTGTTGAGGCACTTGATCCCAACGTGGTGCTAGCTATCGGAACAGCATCTTGAGACGGAGCAATCGACTGATGTCCCGCACTGACTATTGGCGGAAGATTATCTTTATCCGTACGCACTTTGAGGACAAAATCCTTGTGCTTAATTTTTACTTCTTTGAGATCTAACTTGCTGATTACTTGCAACAAGTCCTTAATTTCTTTCACATTCATTATATTATATTTTGCAGATCAGAAAATGAAGGTAGTCGATTATTCTCTTATTCTCTCCATATAACTCCCTGTACGTGTATCAATTTTTACTTTATCTCCTTCATTGATAAAAAGCGGAACACGTATTTCGGCACCCGTCTCTATAGTAGCGGGTTTAGTTACATTGGTAGCCGTATCTCCTCGAAGGCCAGGCTCTGTGTAAGTTACTTCTACCACAACATATTGAGGCATCTCTGTCGTCAGGGGGATCTCCTTGTCTGCATGATATAGAATATCAATATTCATACCTTCCTTAAGAAACTGTGGATTGTCCAGAAGCTTTTCTTCCAATGAGATTTGATCAAAGGTTTCAACGTTCATGAAATTGTATCCCATATCATCTTTATAGAGATACTGAAACACTCTTCGTTCAACCCTGACGATATTGATTTTATGTGATGAAGGAAATGTGTTATCCACAATTTTACCGGAAGTAAGACTCTTTAACTTTGTCCGAACAAATGCCGGACCTTTTCCCGGTTTGACATGTAAGAACTCCACAACGGAATAAATATCGTTACTAAACTCTATACACAACCCATTTCGTATCTCTGATGTATTTGCCATTCTTAATGTTTCTTATTGCAAGTATTTCGTTTTCGTCACATTTTGACTGCAAAATGCATTTTTTTTCACAATTCAGTTTTCCCAATTCATTTTTGATCTCTTATTTCTTATCAGATAATCTCATATCTGAATGAAAACAATGCCGGTATTCACTTATAAGAATTGATCGAATACCAAAAATAGTAAAAGTTAATAGGCCCAACGGAGAAACAAAGCGCCCCACGTAAATCCACCTCCAAATGCAGTAAGCATGAGACCATCTCCCTTCTTTAATTGATCCTCATATTCCCATAAACATAGAGGAATAGTACCCGCCGAAGTGTTGCCAAATTTGGCAATATTGTTCATTACTTTTTCGTAAGGATAATTTAGATGCTCTGCAACAGATGACAAAATACGATCATTGGCTTGATGCGGAACAATCCAATCTACATCATCATTCTCCAACTGGTTGCGCTTCATGACCTCATCTATGGCCTCATACATGCCACGGATGGCTCTTTTAAAGATTCGCTTTCCATCCTGATACAAATAATGTTCTTTGGCTGCAAAGCTCTCTTCTGTCAATGGGTGGAGACTGCCCCCTCCTCTGATATTTAGATAGCGATAACCAGAGCCATCACCCTTGAGTACCGCATCGACAATACCATAGATTGAATCTGTGCTCGCCTCAAGGATTACTCCACCGCCTCCATCTCCAAAAAGAATAGAAGTCGTACGATCCTCATAATTCATATAAGCGCTCATCTTTTCTGCACCAATCACAATGACCTTTTGGTAAGTACCACTTCGAATAAATTGAGAAGCAGTATGCAATGCGAATAGAAAACCACTGCAAGCGGCATTCAAATCGAAGCCAAAAGCTTCGGTCAACCCTGATTGATAGCATATGCTGTTGGCACTGTCCGGCATGATGAAATCACCCGAACAGGTAGCACAAATCACCATGTCAATTTCTTCGGGATTCGTGTTTGACTTCTTCAAGAGATCCTGAACTATACGGGTACCTATATATGTGACCGCCTTGTCCGATGGCATTATACGCCGTTCTTTTATACCGGTTCGCGTAGTAATCCATTCATTGGAAGTATCCATAATCCTCTCCAAATCTTGATTTGATAGAACCTCCTCCGGTACATAACCAGTGACAGCTGAAATGATAGCTTTAATCATAAACAGATACGATGAGTTAAAAAATATGCGAATGTAGTCTATTTCAACCTTGAAATACTCCAAATGTTAAAAATTGCCATTGCTTTCATCATCTCAAAAACCCAGAGTATCTGATTGGGTTGATCAAGTATCTGGTATGTTGATAATCTCACCAAGAGCTATTGATATATTCATTATAATTCTCAGGGCTTCACTAAGGTACATATAGTACAGTGGAAGCGTCATTTTATCACTCTTCTTTTACGATACAGCAAGCATAATTAGTCCTTAACTATTGTCTATGACGATCCTATAATTGTCGATAGGCATCTGTCACTAACACGTGCATACATATTACAAAAATTACATTGGCATCAAAATTGTTATATGTAAGATACAGATCAACAGGATGCCAATACATCACTGTTTTTTATTAAGTGTTAAGAAACTAACCTCATGAAAAGTTACCGTCTCATTATTTCTCTTGTTTTGATTGTCCTCGGGCTGCCCTTGGTAGCCAACACTAACTTCTTCTCCGGAAATCTTGAATCTGCCCAACTAAAGGCTCAGATGGAAGGAAAAATGTTATTTATTGATTTCTATGCCTCATGGTGCGCACCTTGCAAATGGATGGAACAAACTACGTTTGCCGATGCCTCTGTAAGTAACCTCATCAATGAAAGATTTGTCGCTCTAAAGGTTAACATAGATGACTTTGATGGATACGCTCTAAAAGAGCATTTCGAAGTCACTGTTTTACCAACGATGCTTATTTTTAATGAGGATGGCAAGGTCATAGAACGAATTGAAGAAACCTTGTCACCATCACGGATGCAAGAGATACTTGAGCGAAGTCTTGCGTCTTTCTCGCCCAAATTGCACGAACCCAATATCTCTCCATCCATGGCATTGGAAATGGCCGAGAAAGAAGTAAGAAAATCCAAGTTTGTACCGTCCACCCATCAGACGACATACAAACTACAACTGGGCATGTTCAGTTCGTATGAACGCACCCTTATGTATTACAACCAGATATCCGGTCTGATCGAAGATCCCGTCATCATTATGCATGATTATAAAGCAGGTCAAGTAGTATATCGAGTCTTGATAGGCAACTTTAATAGCACAAGTGCTGCACATTTCTATCAATCCGATCTCAAGCAAAAATTTAATATAGACTCACATATCTATATTTAAAACATTGATCATTCTGAGATCCAATCACACACAAAAGAAAGAGGTATAAGATATAGAGAAACGCTTGTTGATAACAGGCGTTTCTTTTATTATTTAATAGAAAATGTATCCAAGCCTTCTTTTC
>JAJRXG010000111.1 GCA_024276375.1 Bacteroidota bacterium
CACATATCTATATTTAAAACATTGATCATTCTGAGATCCAATCACACACAAAAGAAAGAGGTATAAGATATAGAGAAACGCTTGTTGATAACAGGCGTTTCTTTTATTATTTAATAGAAAATGTATCCAAGCCTTCTTTTCTTTGGTGAAAAAATAATACACAGACAAAAATAATAATACACATGGAAATCTCTCTGGTATAACTTCCGATCTTGAAGATTTAACCTGCTTATTTAATGCTTATCGAATGTTCTATCGTCAAAAATCGGATAAAAATCAATGTAGAAAATATTTATTAGACCGGTTGACAAAGGAGGAATCAATTATATTCATCAGTCGCTCAACACAAAGTGAGCCTCAAGGATTTACCTTGCTATATCCTTTATTTTCTTCTGTGGCCATGGGACGCACCTATCTACTCAATGACCTCTATGTGTCACCACAGCATCGTAAGAAGGGAGTTGCCAGTGCATTGCTCAGTCATGCTAAAAATTGGGCCAAACAGCAACAAGGCCTACGCATGCATCTCGAAACAGAGGTTGGAAATCTTACGGCTCAACGGCTTTATGAACAATTGGGTTGGCAACGCGAAAAAACATCCTATCACTACTTCCTAGAGTTATAATACCGGAATTGAGAAATTAATAGAATTTGCTAAACTCGTTTGTTCAAAACCATCAGACTGTTCAACACTGAAAGAATTACGACAGACCACGCATAGTATTTATTGATATCAGAAGTTATCAGTAAAATGGCATATCCGATAAATAAAATATTGGAACCTAACAGTACAATTTTGGGAACGGGAGAGGTCGGCGTCTCATATTCATAGACAAAATTGAGCAAACCAAGGAAGATCGTTGCTAAACCAATCCCACTATGATATAAAAAGCTGTCACTTGTTTCTAATGGCCATGAAACACCACTTAACAAATATATCAGACCTAATAAAACTAAAGAAAGAGCAACAATCTTATAAAACATAGAGTAAAGCTTTGGCCAAAGATAATAAAGGCCAAATGCTTTACTCTATCAGATACAATCTAATTGTACACAGATTCTTTACCGAACTTCTTAGTCAGCAAATAATAGAACACAGCTCGATACTTATTTCTTTCACTTGTTCCTATTTGATTTACCACACCAGCAATGGCATCATCTAAAGCCGGCCCATCAGAAAGCCCCAATTTCTTTATCAAAAAATTGTTTTTAACTCGATCCAGTTCCGTCTGATCAGTAGCTGCAACTGTCGAAGCGTCCTTGTTATAAATTGAAGGGCCTAAACCTTTGGCCACTTTCGTTAGAAGATCAGCGTCGTACTTTACACCGATCTTATCAAGTAGGCCCTTATAGTCAGCCATACAATCATCAAATTTACTCATAGTAATTAAAATTTTGTTAGATAAAAATGTTAACCTTAAAGGAGGGTAAAATAATTACATTTTGTCATAATATATAATTTACTAACAAAAGGATTATGTTAAATTAATATTTTGATAGGAATACAGATATTTTGGAACTATATTCTATGAATTTTGTAGCTTGCTTGCGCAAAATTAAACCACACACTAAATTATCAATATGTACCAAGTAATTCTATGCTTCTTATTGTTATTGGTTGGTTCCATATCTCCAATGTTAAGTCAGCAAGATCAAGTCGCCCAAGTAGAGCAAAAAGCAAAGGCCATCAATCATGATGTGATCGCCTTGCGCAGACATTTTCATCAATACCCTGAACTCTCCAACCGGGAATTTAAGACAGCCAAGAGAATAGCTGAAGAACTGGAAAAGCTGGGATTGCCCTATGAGACAGGTGTGGCCATCACTGGTGTTGTAGCTGTCTTAGATTCCGGAAAACCCGGCCCGACGATCGCCCTGCGCGCCGATATCGATGGCCTCCCTGTTACAGAGCGCGTACCTCTCCCCTTTGCATCCAAGGAACGGACTACCTACCTCGGCGAGGATGTGGGCATCATGCATGCATGTGGTCACGATACACATATCGCTATGCTGCTTGGAACTGCCAGAATACTCGTTGACATGAAAGACCAATTGAAGGGCAAGGTAGTATTTGTGTTTCAACCGGCGGAGGAAGGTGCTCCTAAGGGTGAAGAAGGTGGTGCCGCACTCATGGTCAAGGAAGGAATCATTGAAAAATACGGCATTGATGTATTCTTTGGACAGCATATCTCTTCCATCACTCCGATGGGACATATCACCTATAAATTCGGCGGTATTATGGCAGCCTCTGATGTCTTAAATATTAAGGTAAAAGGAAAACAAACCCATGGCTCACGTCCTTGGGCAGGTGTGGATCCCGTTACCGTCGCTGCACAGATCATCCAGGGACTTAATAATATCATCAGTCGTCAGACCGATCTCACCAATGAAGCCGCAGTGATCAGTATCGGAAAAATCAAAGGTGGATTCAGAAGCAATATCATCCCTGAAGAAGTCGAACTACTCGGTACGATCAGAACACTGGATACGGATATGCAAAAACTTATTCATGAGAAAATCAGAACAACCGCTATGCATATCGCCCAGAGTGCTGGTGCTACTGCTGAGGTAGATATCACCATAGGATATCCTGTGACACACAACGATCTCAACCTTACAAGACAGATGCTGCCCTCGCTTTACAAAGCGGTTGGAGAAGATAATGTCCATGTTATCCCTGCCGTAACAGGAGCGGAGGATTTTTCGTTTTTTGCCCAGAAAGTACCTGGCTTGTATTTCTTTACGGGAGGTAAGCCTCTGGATGCTACAACTGCAGCTCCCCACCATACTCCGGACTTCTATCTTGATGACAATTGTATGGAGTCAGGTGTTAAAGCAATGACATTACTTACATTGGATTATATGCATATGAAGACGGAACATTGAGTATGGCGTAGATTGGTTAAACTATGAATATCCCATATCTCCAAAGTGTCTCTAAGTGATCTAAGTGGTCAAATATTACCATTTAGGACACTTAGAAACACTCTAAAATGGGTCATTCTATCGGGGCTCGTTACGATCTCTGACTCTTTACTCCAAAGATAGCGCTCCTTTGGAGTTTGGTGAGTTTCATCAACCCAACAAGCTCACAACTTGGCAAATCAACAAATCTCATAAATCAACAACTGAACAAATCAACATCTCTACAAAAGCGACTATATTTACCTTTCTCAGACTTGATAATCAATGTATGATATAACAGGTAAAACAGCACTCATCACAGGTGGCACAAGAGGAATCGGAGCTGCAATTTCACAATTGCTCGCTGAACGAGGTTGTAAGATCACCGCCACTTACCGTAGTGATTCCGAAGCAGCCAAGGAACTCCTCAAGAGCTTACCTGGCCAAGGTCATAAGGTATATTCTTGCGACGTCACCGCCCCTGATCAAATAGCTGAACTCTTTGAGAAGATGCAAAAAGAAGACCAAGGCTTGGATATCCTAGTCAACAACGCCGGTATCGGATACCACCATCCCATCGACAAGGTGAACTATCAATCATGGCAAGAAGGGTGGCAACAGGTCCTTGCCACCAATCTTATAGGCCCTGCCAATATGTGTTACCATGCTGCTGCACTGATGAAGCTACAGCAATCCGGTGTTATTATAAATATAAGCTCCAGAGGAGCCTATCGAGGTGAACCGCTAATGCCAGCATATGGTGCAAGTAAAGCAGCACTGAACTCTATGACACAGTCTTTGGCCTACCAACTGGCTCCCTACAACATTAGGGTCGGGGCTATTGCTCCGGGATTTGTGGAAACGGATATGTCTCGATCAAGATTGGTCGGTGAAATAGGAGAAGGTATCCGTTCTCAGAGTCCTATGCATCGGGTCGCACAACCTACGGAGATCGCAGAAGCAGTACTGCTCATGAGCCAATCCAATATATGGATGACAGGATCCGTATGGGATATTAATGGCGCGTCGTACTTTAGGTAGTTCACTCAAGAGTTTTAGATCCAATTCGTCCTGTCGGAGAATTGAACAATATATAAACCACTCGCAACCATTAGAAATATTTGCTATTAAGGTGCGAAGTGAGAATCTCTTATGTGATTTCGGAATTAAAATTCACTGTTATCATTGTTAGTGACATTATGTATATATTTGGCTTCTGTTAGTATTGTATGCATATTAAAACAATTACATGAGAAATATTGCCATTCTACTCTTTTCTTGTTTTCTATCCTTATCAGGATATGCTCAGAAAGTCAAATATAAGAAAGGAACCATCTCAGTTGACAAGGTTCAGAAATATGAAGTCATTAAACTCAAGAAAAAAGGCATCGGAAATCCGAGAACCTTTACATTAAAAGAAATTAATGGTCATGATATCTTAATTATCAAGGACACGACTCTTGTCCTTACTCAGCTTCCATTTGAAAAGTCCCCAAGAAGATATCTCTTAGTGCAAAGAGTTACGGCTCCCCAATTGCATAAAACAAATTTGGTTCCCTTGATTGGAGCTTTGAATTTTGGCAAACTACTATCTAAGGATTTGCAAAAATTAGGTTTCTTCAAAGAAGCTACATTGTCTGAAGATATTTACGCTCAGTACATTAAAAACCATAATGTAAGCGAAGTGGCTAAAATATTAAGTGCTATTGATACTCTGAATAAATATAGAACAGAAAACTACGAAAGAACTGTTGAGTTATTTGGTGAAATTTCACCACGAACTCCAGGTATAATTAGCATATCCGGGGATGAAATTCTTGAAAACGGGAAAACAATAGGACACTTCAAGTTTGATAAAAAAGGAAGTTATGCTCAAATATATATTATTATTAATCAAGCTAATGACGTTATAGGGGGATTTACAATTATACCAAGTGAGGGACGTGCAAATATAAGAATGCAAATTCATGAATATGGGAGCAAAAAACAAGCACAATGGATTCGATTCAAGCGAGATCCACATGGTAGTGATTTGACCGTTGAAGATAAAATGCAAAAAGCCGCTGAGTTCTTAGTATATAATGGTTATTTGTAGGTCATATGCGTTTAAACCGAACATCGTACGATAGGTAGTTCATTCAAGCACATTGGTCTCGATACGCTTCCTAAGTGCACTTAAGAATCTTGATCCATATGCACCGTCGATGATCCGATGATCATAAGACATAGACATATACATCTTCTTGCGTATTTGGATGACTTCCTTCCCTCCTCTTTCGACCACGCTTGGTACACTCTCAATCGCCCCAAGAGCGAGAATTCCGACTTGAGGCAGTGCCAATATTGGAGTTCCCATAAGACTACCAAATATCCCTGTGTTACTCACCGTAAAGGTTGTATCTTCTATATCTTGTGGTTTTAATCGGTTGCGTTTGGCAGCTTGTCCGAGCGCACTTACAGCTATGGATATATCCTTAAGATCCATAGATTGCGCTTGTTTAAGATTGGGTACGATGAGATTGTCATCAGGGGTAGCCGTAGCAACTCCCAAGTTGATCGCCTTCTTTATAATGAGCTCTTCACCACCATTTAACCAAGCATTGAGTTTTGGAAATTCCAACAATGTTCGCGCCACTTGGTACAGGAAAATATGCGTATAGGTCAATCTAACCTTGTAGAGATCCATGAAGTCCTCCCTATGGCTCTCTCTCCACTCTACAGCATCGGTAACATCAGTGAGCACCCAAGAAGTGACATGTGCCGCAGTATGAACAGATGTGGACATATGCTCGGCGATCAATTTTCTGATTCGTGTAAGGGGAATCACTTCATCGCCTTTTTGGATGTTTAGCTTGCGTTTCGGATCACGCTCAGTGACTTCAGGCTTGGGAGCCAAGAAGTTGAGTATATCCTTTTTTGTGATGCGTGTCTGATGACTTCCAGTGGGTCGTATCCGCAACAGATCATCGGGTGTTAGTCCCGCTTCGATCGCAATATTGCGTACCACAGGTGTCAAAAACATGCCCGCCGATCCAATTGTTTTTCTGTCATATTCCTGCTTAGCAGGAGCATTAGTAGCATCTAATAGATCTTGCTTCGGTTCTATCTTTATTGCTACTTCTACCTTTTCATTTTTATCTTTCTGAGGTGTATCTCGGACTTCACTTACGATTTCAATCGTTGCTATTACACTTCCTACTGCAACCGTCTCCCCTTCTTTAACCAACAATTCGTGTATCACACCTTCATACTCAGAGGGCAGATCTGTATCCACTTTGTCCGTTGCTACTTCAGCAATACTTTCATCTATAGCAACAGAATCCCCGGGTGCTTTCAACCATTTTAGGATGGTAGCTTCAGCGACACTCTCTCCCAGTTTAGGTAGTACAATAGATACAATTGACATAGCGCGCTATTCAAAAGCATTAATCCCTGTAACGTCCATGCCTGTAATCAGCAGATGGATATCATGCGTTCCTTCATAGGTGACAACGGACTCAAGGTTGGCCATGTGTCGCATCATTGGAAATTCGCCCATGATCCCCATACCACCCAACATCTGACGAGCATCTCTAGAGATGCGTAGTGCCATATCTACGTTGTTTCGTTTAGCCATTGAGATTTGCGCAGGTGTAGCTCTGTGTTCATTCTTCAAGACGCCCAATCTCCAAGCCAATAATTGAGCCTTGGTAATGTCAGTGATCATCTCTGCCAGTTTCTTCTGCTGTAATTGAAATCCTGCTATCGGCCTACCAAATTGCTCTCGTTCTGAGGTATATTTTAGCGCAGTAGCATAACAATCCATGGCTGCACCAATCACGCCCCAACTGATCCCAAATCGAGCACTATTGAGACAACTCAATGGTCCTTTTAGACCAAGGACATCGGGCAGTATCTGAGACTTATGTACTCGGACATCGTCCATGATGAGCTCTCCAGTAGCCGAAGCTCTCAGACTCCACTTATTATGCGTCTCTGGAGTGGTAAATCCTGCTACTCCTCGTTCTACAATGACGCCTTGTACTTTACCGCCCTCGTTTTTAGCCCATACCACAGCTATGTCGGCGATTGGAGCATTGGTAATCCACATTTTAGCTCCATTGAGGATAATATGGTCGCCATCTTCTACAAAACTTGTCTCCATCCCTCCCGGATTACTGCCGTGGTTGGGCTCGGTTAAGCCAAAACATCCTACCATCTTTCCGCTGGCGAGTTGTGGTAAATACTTCTGCTTTTGCGTTTCACTACCAAACGTATAAATGGGAAACATCACCAGCGATGACTGTACAGATGCTGAGGATCGGACAGCACTATCTCCGCGCTCTAATTCTTGCATAATGATACCATAGGATATCTGATCCAATCCCGCCCCACCATATTCCTCTGGTATATAAGGCCCCAATGCTCCGATCTCTCCCAATTGCTCCATAATATTGGGTATCGGTTGATGTGCTTGTGTATATTGATCGATTGTGGGAATGATGGCTTGTGTCACCCAATCCCTTATACTCTGACGTACAATCTTATGTTCCTCTGTAAGAAGGTCATCTATGACATAGTAGTCGGGTAAAGTATATTCCATCGTACTTTTTTATTGTTCAAATTTAATTCTTGTTAGGATATATTATCGGTTTGCGCGCGGTCATATCAATGTTTCACAGACGCTTTTCTTAGGCACAATATAAGCATTCATAGCATTGATAATATTGAATAATCACTCTAGTAATCAAATAAATGAATCAATTTGGCTTCAAATCGCTCATTTGGCAAATATATTTTCTCCAGATGAGCATGAAATGGAACAGGCGTATCCAATCCTCCTACCCTAACAACAGGCGCATCAAGATCTTCAAAACATGATTCTGCTATAACAGCACTAACCTCAGCCATAAAACCTCCAGAGATATTGGCCTCTTGAAGCAAGATCACCTTACCAGTCTTTGCGATGCTCTCAAAAACCAACTCCTTGTCCCAAGGCACCAATGTTCTTAAGTCAATCAAGTCCGCTTCAATATGCTTGTATTTGCTCAACACATCTACCGCCCAATGTACTCCCTGGCCATATGTAACGATAGTGATATCATCGCCACGCTGAACAAGTTTCCCCTTACCAAATGGAATACGATAGTACCCTTCGGTCACCAACCCAGAAACAGTTCTATACAGCTTCTTATGTTCAAAAAATAAAACAGGATTAGGATCTTCAAATGCTTCCAACAACAACCCTTTTGCATCTTCTGGATAAGCAGGAAAAGCAACTTTTAATCCAGGTACATGAGTGTACCATGACTCATTAGACTGTGAATGATAAGGGCCAGCAGCAACACCTGCACCGCAAGGCATCCTTATTACCACATCCGAAGGCTGCTCCCATCGGTAGTAACTCTTGGCCACATTGTTAACGATCTGATTGAATCCTTCGGTAGCAAAATCAGAAAACTGCATTTCCATCATGCTCTTGCCACCGCGTATGGCATACCCCAGCGTGGCACCAACTACAGCAGCTTCAGTAATGGGCGTGTTGCGGACTCGTTCTGCTCCATACTTCTCCAACATCCCCTCCGTCACCTTAAACACACCTCCATAGGCAGCAATATCCTGACCCAACAAGATCAAATTGCGGTGACGATGCATCGCTTGATCAATCCCAGCAGTTATCGCATCGACAAACCGTTGTTCTTTCTTATTGATGCGCTCAGGTATTTCAGATTGATGTTGATATGGAGCGTAGATGGCCTTGGTTTCTACTTCTATAGAGGCCTTGGGCATTGGAAGTGCTGTAGATTGTGCAAGGGCCTGTAGAATATCAGATTCTAGTTCCTCTCGCAACTCAGATATCCACTCGGCATCCACTATTTGGTGATCTAAAAGAAACGATTCATACGACAAGACTGGATCTGCTGAAGCCCACTGCTCTACCATTCCTTCAGGATAATACTTTGTTCCTGAAGCTTCTTCATGGCCACGTACTCTAAACGTATTGCACTCTAAAATGATCGGCTCATTGGTGAAACGGATCCTAGCACTTAGATCTCGAACCGTCGAGATTACTTCCAATATATTGTTACCATTAATACTGTGTGCCTCGATTCCATAACCGATGCCTTTATCAGCAAAACTCTTGCATTTAAACTGTTGACTCGAAGGAGTGGACAATCCCCAACCATTGTTCTCTATGATGATAAGAACGGGTAGATTCCATACCGCCGCCAGATTCACAGCCTCATGAAAATCACCCTCACTAGTGCCACCATCTCCCGTAAAAACAGCCACCATCTCGTCACGATGTTGTAATACATTGGCGAGGGCGATGCCATCAGCAACACCCATTTGACTGCCGAGATGGGATATCATACCGACGATATGGTATTCATGTGTACCAAAATGGAAGGAGCGATCCCTCCCATGCGTAAATCCATCATCCTTCCCTTGCCATTGCGCAAATAGCTTCGTCAATGGGATCTCCCTAGTTGTAAATACACCAAGATTGCGATGCATCGTGCAGATATACTCTTTGGGTTGCATCGCCCAAGTGGTTCCTACTGATATCGCCTCTTGTCCCCAAGCTGAGAACCACTTGGATATTTTGCCTTGTCTTAGACTGATCAGCATCCGCTCCTCGATCAACCGAGGCAACACAAGTGCTTTATAGATATTTCTAAGCTCATCATCATTATACCCCTCTGCATCAAACGCTAATTCGGGTACAGTAACTGTTTCTTGCATCATGGCATCTTATCTCTTGAGTTAACAAATGTACAATTCCGTTCAACGCCAAACATAAAATCAAAACATAGATGTTTCTCCCTTGCTTCCAGTGCTGTATATTTGCAATGAATCGATAGGTCATAATGAAGTCTTCACAACCCAATAACCCATTGCATGGCATCACACTGGCCAAGATACTCGAGCATCTTGTAGCCACTTACGGCTGGAAGGACTTAGGGCAAATCATTGACATAAGGTGCTTTAATTACGATCCTTCCATCAAATCCAGCTTGAAGTTCTTACGCAAAACACCTTGGGCAAGAACCAAAGTTGAAGAGCTATATCTTCAATCCATTAAATAAGCTTAAAAGTGCAATTTACTATTTATCCCATACTAGATACCATGATTGGTTTCTACCAAAAACCGAGGGGTTTCGATCGATTCAAAGACTATCTGAGCATCCTCCACGGCAAGTCTAAGACTGATATGGAAGTCCCCATCCCCTATTTTAATCCTATGGGAAAACCACATATCCTTACGCAATTGATGATCTTTAGGGATATGGAAATAGAAGAAGTCATGTACAAAGCTATCGTAGAAGTCACTAGTGACTTGCCCGCTTCCATAAATCAGACCATTAGCGTGGTATTCGCACTTGCCGATGACTTAAAAGGAGGCTGGACAAATCACTACAGCACAGATTTTGACAGTAAGTTCAAGCTAAATGCGTACGTGACACGCAACTTTTGTATTCCTGTATTCTGGACAAGTGAGACATATGATATAAAAACGATCCAACGCGTAACTCAAGAATATTACCTAAGAACTATATATTGGAAAATGAATTCTAAGCCATTGTCTCTCGAAGATCATATCAAACAAGAGATCTTTGTCTCTCGGCATTGTACAATAGAGTATCAATCACTATCCTCAATTGACTACAAGTCCTTGGATCATTACTACAACACTCATAAGACATCAACTGATCATCGTAGAATCTTCAACTTCATGTATGGGGATGAAGCCTGCCGGGCGTTAGGATACAAGACTTTTGGCATTGTACCATCTTCAGCAGGATATTTCTATGCTGCTGTGAAATGTGGACAAAATTGGATGTTACAATCCTGATGCGCTAGGTGCTAAGCACCTAAATAATGCTTTAACAGTTTGCACCTCGAAGAAGAACGCAACTTATTGATCGCCTTATCTTTGATTTGTCTGACGCGTTCACGTGTCAGACCAAAACGCTCTCCGATATCTTCCAGCGACATGGGATGTTTGGCTCCGATACCAAAGTATAGTTTGATAACATCGCATTGGCGATCAGTCAATGTGCCCAAAGATCTTTCGATTTCGGTTCTCAATGACTGGCTGTATTCTAGGGCGACATCTGTACCCGGCGTTTTATTGTTTTCCAACACATCCAACAACGAATTGTCCTCACCTACAACAAAAGGTGCGTCCATGGACAAATGTCGTGCTGCAACGCCCATTGTCGTTTCCACTTCATCTGAAGATATTTCGAGGACTTCTGCAAGTTCACTGGCGGAAGGTTCTCTTTCAAATTGTTGTTCCAATTCTGAAAAAGCTCTATTGATCTTGTTGAGTGATCCTACTTTGTTCAATGGAAGTCTGACGATTCTGGATTGCTCAGCCAATGCTTGGAGGATGGATTGACGAATCCACCATACAGCATAGGATATAAATTTAAAACCACGGGTCTCATCAAATCTCTGTGCAGCTTTAATCAATCCGAGGTTGCCCTCATTGATCAAGTCACTGAGTGACAATCCTTGATTTTGGTATTGCTTGGCAACAGATACGACAAATCTTAAATTGGCTTTCGTCAATCGTTCGAGGGCTTCCTGGTCTCCTTCTTTTATCCGTTTGGCGAGATCAACTTCCTCTTCCGGGGTCAATAAATCTACTTTTCCTATTTCTTGAAGATATTTTTCTAATGACTGACTTTCTCTATTGGTAATAGATTTGGTAATCTTAAGCTGCCGCATGAATTAAGTTGAGATTAAGAATAAAGATGAATTTGACCACGAAGATATACTATTTGTCAAAAAGTTCAAGTAAGTATTTTTATTCTTCAGTCATCAAAGAATATCCATAAGTTTAAGCGCTAAATTCTTTGATTAATGAGATTTTTATTATTAATTGCCGCCACATAGCGCATTTTAAGAATTAATCATAGTATAATAACAATCCCGATGAGCAGAGTGAAGGTGGAAGCAGAGTTTCTTTTTAGGGCATCTCCGGCAATATTGTACACATTCATGACCACACCTACATGCTTGGTACGCTGGTTTTGTGATGGCGTGGACATTCAAGATGACACCTACACTTTTGAGTGGGAAGGATCGGAAGAAGTTGCCGAAATGGTTGATGATATTGAGGAAGAAAGGGTTCGATTCATCTGGGAAGATGCAGAGCCTGGAGAGTATCTAGAGTTTAAAATGTATAAATCCGACGTTACCAATGAGACAATTCTGGAGATTGTTGACTTTTGTGATAAAGGAGAGGAGGAAGAGAACATAGATTACTGGAAAACCCTAATGGTTGGACTTAAAAGTGCAACTGGTGGTTAACTTGAGGTAATAATCCTTGATCATCATCTCTATTTGTTGTTGCTACCCCGCTACATGATTGTTGGTGTCGGTGTGTACTTACCCATGACTTGAATGCGTTAAAGATCTCATAAAGCAAGTTTGGACGACATCCAGAAATGTCGATGTCATGTTATTTTCATAATATACTCTTAGTGACGAAGTAAAATATTGAAAACTGTGAGCATTAAATCGTATGTCATCAATGGTGTTGTCAGTGTTATCATCGTACTCGGTATAACAGTGATCTATCACCATATATGGGGAAACAAGGTAAGGGTCATCGAGGTTCAACCCCCTATAAGATACAGTGAAGTAAGTATTCATGAGAAATATAAGGATAGATTACATTCGATATATGCAGGTTTAGCACCCAATGACTTTGTTAAAGCTGCGAGCAAGGCAATGGCATCGGTTGTTTTTATCAATGCTTATGAAAGGGTTGGAACCTCTCTTTTCAGAAATGAAGTAAAACGAGAGAAAGGATCTGGTGTTATCATATCATCTGACGGTGACATAATAACGAGTTATCACGTGATCGCCAATGCAGATTTTATAGAAATTACACTGGCTGATAAAAGAGAGTTTGTAGCAAAGGTCATAGGTATTGATCCAGTGAGTGATATAGCTCTTCTCAAAATAGAAGCTGAGCAGCTCCCACATTTATTGTTTACCAATTCGGATTCACTTAATGTCGGCGATTGGGTGTTGGCTGTGGGCAATCCCTTTGGTCTTCAATCTACAGTCACTGCGGGAATCGTTAGCGCAAAAGCACGGGATATTGATATAATAGACAAGCATGACATCGGTTCTTACATCCAAACCGATGCCGTTCTTAATCCAGGCAGTAGTGGCGGTGCTCTGGTCAATGCTCGAGGTCAATTGATGGGCATATGCTCGGCGATACTTTCATCCACCGGCAACTATCAAGGATTATCATTTGCCATACCGAGCAATATGGCTCGAAAAGTTGTTGTTGATATTAAAGAATTTGGTTCCGTACAGCGTGGCAAGATAGGTGCGGGAATAACGGATGTAAATGCAGAGATCGCCAAAAAGAAAAGTTTGCCTTCAGTAGAAGGAGTTTTGCTAAATTCTGTCAATCTCAATAGCGCCGCATCCGAAATTGGACTTAAGAAAGGAGATGTCATTGTAGAAATTTCGGGTGCTAAAATCAAGGACACTCCATCCTTCTATGAGACAATCAACAAGTATAGACCTGGAGATGAAATCCTTATTTCGTATTACAGAAACGGAGCACTGCGGACACATCGACTTACGCTCCGTAACCTGCTCAATACCACTGATTATATCTCTATTAGAAAAGACAAAATACTCAGAGACATAGGAATAGAAATACGAGATTTAAACTCTAAGGAAAAAAAGCGCGTAAAAGCTAAGGGTATTATGATTCTCAGTGTTTCTAAAGGAAGTATAGTCTCTAAGACCAATATGGAACCGGGGTTTATTGTGGAGCGATTTAACAACATTCCCATATCCAACGCTCAGGAGTTTTTATCATTGTTAAAAAATGCCAGAGATACCGTTGTCCTCAAGGGATTTTACGAACGATATCCCGGACAATATCCATATAGTTTTATCTTGGACACCAATAAAAAATAAATGTTAGGCTTAGGAAAAATTTTAATCACTTTTTATCTCATGACGACATTATCATTAGGAATTCTGGGAGCCCAACCTGACTCAACATTTGTATCCATTGATATTTTGGAATTAACTCAGAGAAGTATATTGGACAAATTGAGTATTTCTGGAAGTGCACCTATACTGAGCAATATGATGTATCTCAAAAAGGTCGAAGGTTTCAAACGGTTTAAAACAACCGCTGTATTCTGTGTGCTTGAAAACAAGTTTGAAACGTCGAGCAAGGTGCCTATACGTGTTCGTTTAGGATCCCTCGAATATGCCAATAGTATGGAAGGAAAAAATCCTTTCAACATCCAACAAGCGGTGAAGCAACGATCCTCACAGTAGTTGCACAAGATCCGGTACGCCGATAGTCCTGTGCACATTAAATCCTTCGGCATACTTCGCTCCTATTGGACGTCCAAATACTCGCATTTTGCCTTCCATAAAGTCCACAAAAGAAAGCGATGAAATCGGCGTGGCGTCTTGATCTACTCTAAAAAATTGGGTTTTAAAAGCCCTGATTGAATTCCATTTGCCCTCGATAAACGACGTTACATCGACACAAAAGTCCGGTGTCAGTTGAATATCTTGAATATAGTAATACAAGGCATCTGCTCTAAATGCTTCCCCTTGGATACTAGTGATACTTCGCAAGCCTGAAAAGAAGAATGCTTCTCTTACCATTTTTGATCCTCGGGGATGATCCGGATGTCTATCATCCAACGCATTGGCCAAAATCACCTTGGGACGACATAAGCGGATGACCTCAGCAATCCGCAAAATATGTGTTCGATCTATAATCGAAAAACCATCCGCCATCTTCAAGTTGATACGAAATCGAACATTCAAAATCTCTGCGGCTATCTGTGACTCTGCAATGCGGATCTCCGGCGTCCCAAAACTACCCAGCTCGCCTTGTGTCAAATCACAGATGCCTACGGTATAACCCCTGTCGATATGAGATAGAATAGTGCCACTGGCACTCAATTCTACGTCATCCGGATGTATCCCGATCGCCAAGATATCTACCTGCTGTATTTTACCATATACCGTATTCATTCCTCGGGGAGCTTAAGAGTGTGCAAAATTCGCCTTACGCTAAACTTACCCGCTCCATTCGCCATCAAGAGCAATAGTGCGGCGGAAGTCCCAAGATTACGCATAAAATACAATGAATTGATACGTCTAAACTCCAATGGATCGTTCCAAAATGAATATACGATACACGTAAAAGGTATCCAATACAGCAGGATAAGAAAAGCTCCAATACTGGCAAAATATCCGATCAAAATCATCACACTCCCGACGATAAGACAAAAAATAACCGCCGATAAAAGAATATTTTGATTCCAAACCACACCATACTCTGTCATGGTCTCCTTGGTATGTTCGAAAAAAACAATGGAATCATATGCCTCATATAGAAATATAAAGGCGATACACATTCTCGCAATCAGATCCAGATAATCTTTCATTCTCAAAGGATTTAAAGTAACTGCCCATACACGTCAATGGCTTGCAAATGTACATTTACCTTGCATATAATGGTAAACTTTACGATTCAGAAATGATTCTTCGGCATGCTTCTATAGCCAGCTCAATACCCTCGGGGTTCTTGCCACCCGCTGTCGCAAAAAAGCTTTGTCCTCCTCCTCCTCCGTGAATATACTTGGAGATTTGACGTATGATTTTTCCGGCATCTCTTTCTTCATTGGTTATATCTCTGCTGATGATGAGTTGAATGTTGGCTTTGTCCTCAGAAGCTATCCCAAGGATAATAACTGCATTGGTCAAAGACTTCTCTATCTGATAGGCCAGTGGTTTGAGACCTGTCATATCGAGGCCTTCCACCCTAGCGCCTATAAAATTGATCCCTTTGATGACTTCCACCTTCTCTAATAAAGCATCTTTTAATCCTGCAGCTTTTTCGGACTTTAGTTTTGCAATATCCTTCTCCAGTTTCTTGTTCTGATTCAGCAAGGTTTGAACATTTCTAACGGTATTAGTGGGGCTCTTAAATAGGCCTTTAATATCATTTAATTCACTGATCAAGTCATTCAAGAAGGAGATGGCTGCATCTGCCGTCACTGCTTCAATTCTTCTGACACCTGCAGCAATAGCAGATTCTGATTTGATTTTCAGCAAGCCTATCTCTCCGGTGGCATTGACGTGACAACCGCCACACAGCTCTGTGGAAAATTGGGGATCAAAAACAACCATTCTGACAAATTCGCCATATTTTTCACCAAAAAGCATCATCGCTCCTGCTTTTCGAGCTTCAGCGATCGGTAGATGGCGCTCCTCAATGAGTGATATGTTTTGCCGTATTTTATCATTGACTATGTTTTCGACTTGAGTTATCTGCTGAGGGGTCATTTTTTCATAATGAGAAAAATCAAATCTCAAGTACTTCTCACTGACTAAAGAGCCCCGTTGCTGAACATGATCTCCGAGCACTTCTCTCAATGCAGCATGCAGCAGATGGGTAGCAGTATGGTTGTTCTCTATCAACTTTCTCCGTTGTGCATCTACATGAGCAATGACAGTTGCATTCATCATTTGCGGTAAGCGATTGACTTTATGGATCACCAGATCGTTCTCCTTCTGAGTATCCAATACCTGAATGGTCTCCTCTCCGATAGTTAAAATTCCGGTATCTCCTACTTGCCCCCCGCTTTCAGCATAAAACGGTGTTGCATCCAATACAATATGATATTCATCCTTCTCTTTGACCTTGACCGTTCTATATTTTACGATCTTGATATCCTTCAGTGACAAGTGATCGTAACCATCAAATACTAGCTGATCTGCATGCGCAACTTCATGCCAATCTCCGGCTTCTTTTTTGGCGTCTGCCCTAGATCGTTCTTTTTGTTTTAAAAGGGCTCTTTCAAATCCTTCTTCATCCACTGTCCATCCCTCTTCCTGTCCTATCAATCTCGTTAGATCAATCGGAAATCCATAGGTGTCATACAATTCAAATGCTACACTTCCTTTTAAGACACCATCATCGATCTCCAGCTGACCAAGCCTCCTTAAACCGCCATCCAAAGTTCGTAAAAAACTCTTTTCTTCCTCTAAAATAATCTTAGACACAAAGCTCAACTGTGCCTCCAATTCGGGAAATACATCTTTAAAAAAGGATGCCAATTGCGGAAGCAAAAGGTATAACAATGGTTCTTTTCTATCTAAAAAAGAATAGTAATACCGTACGGCTCTCCGCAATATGCGTCGTATCACGTATCCCGCACCTGTGTTGCTCGGCAATTGACCATCTGCAATTGTAAAACTCACCGCTCTAACATGATCCACTAGGACTCTAAAGGCGATGTCCTTTTTGGCTTGGAGATCATAACTGCCCGTGTATTTGAGTCCTGTCTCATCCTCCAAGAACCTAATATAAGGGGTGAATAGATCAGTATCATAGCTTGAGGTCTTCCCTTGTATGGCCATGCACAACCTCTCAAATCCCATGCCGGTATCGATGTGCTGCTCATTCAATTTTTCTAAGGTGCCATCCGCTTTGCGATTGAACTGAATGAACACAAGATTCCAGATCTCTACCACTAGGGGGTCATCAGCATTGACTAGTTGATCTCCAGATTGCTGAGACCTCATCTGATCAGGGCGCAAGTCGATATGAATCTCCGAACATGGGCCACACGGGCCGGTCTCCCCCATTTCCCAAAAGTTGTCCTTGCGATCAAAATACAAGATTCTTTCCTTGGGCACATACTTTGCCCAAATCGCCGCGGCCTCTGTGTCAGCTTGGAGACCATCGCTTTGGTCACCTTCAAACACTGATACATACAGTCGATCTTCAGCGAGACCAAATTCCTCCGTCAAAAGCTGCCAAGCCCAAGAAATAGCTTCTTCCTTAAAATAATCTCCAAAAGACCAATTGCCAAGCATTTCAAACATCGTATGATGATAGGAATCCCGCCCCACCTCTTCCAGATCATTGTGTTTGCCCGATACTCTTAAACACTTTTGAGTATCTACAATCCTTCGAACCTCGGGAACCTTGTTGCCTAAAAAGTAGTCCTTAAATTGATTCATCCCGGCATTGGTAAACATCAAGGTCGGATCGCCCTTGTTGACAATGGGTGCGGAAGGCACGATTTTATGTCCCTTTTCTTCAAAAAAATCAAAAAATTTATTTCTTATGTCATTTGCTTTCATTGCCTATCAACTTATTTTGAGAAATTTTAATCCCTTCATCATATCTCATCGTATAGCTATCTATCATTGAGATACATATATATGGGAAAATATTGCTATGTAATAAAAAAAATCAATCCTACTTCTTTGACCACTAATCATTAGTCGTATATTGCAGTGTTTTTCCCCATGAACTTTTTTCGTGCCATACCTAGCTCGGTTGGGCAAAAGTAAAACTATGTTGGAAACCAGAAATTAATGAGCGGAAAAAAGTATATTTATAATTCCCAAACCCTACAGTACGAAGTAGCCAAAAAGTCAACCTCGCAGAGATTTAAATCCATGCTTGGTTATACTGCTGCGATCTTGTTTACTTCCTTGATGCTATCTTCATTCGTCTATTTATATTTTCCCTCTCCAAAGGAAAAATCTTTGGCCAGGGATATTACTCAGATGGAGTATTACTATCAAAGCCTTTCGAAGCAATATGATGAAATGTCTGAGAATCTGGATAAAATCCAGGCCAAAGACGCACAAGTTCATCGGGTTGTATTCGGAATGGATCCCATAGATGAATCTGTCTGGAATGGTGGAACGGGAGGAAGTGAAGTATCCGTAAGATTGCACAACAATCAGAGTGCCAATGAGTTGCTCTCACAAACTCTTCAAAAAGTAGAAAAATTAAAACGCAAAATACAGATCCAAAACAACTCCTTGGATCAGTTGACCCAAGAAGCTCTGGCACATGAAGATCGGTTGGCATCTATACCTTCGATGAAACCTATTAGAGAAGATAAACTACGTAGAAACATCAGTTACTTATCCGGATATGGTATGCGCATTCATCCGATTCATAAGGTTCGAAAAATGCATCA
>JAJRXG010000112.1 GCA_024276375.1 Bacteroidota bacterium
ATATCGAAATGACATATGTAATTTGAGAGATTTCCTAGGAGAGTAAGGATTGCAACTTCATGGCAATACCCATATCTCCATCTATTTTGATTTTTCCGCCCATTACAGCCATCATGGGATTGAGTTCGCCGCTCTGAAGTGCCATCAAAGTTTCTGCAGACGTAGTGATCGTACAATCTGCCTCACCATCATCCTGTGAGATCACGTTGGCATCACCAGTACCATCAATAAAAACGATATGATCATCTACCGCAAATTTTATCGTTGCTCCGATTGGATCTGTATTGTTGGCTTTTTCATTAAGTTGAGCTATTACTGCACTTGCATCCATATGTAAATATATTGTGTGTAAAAAGTTAAAAAAGTTTATGTGTCATGCAAAGGCATCAACCTCCTTTGCGTCATCTAAGATAGTTAATACTTCGTCATCCAATAAAGTTTCACGCAAATACAAAACCTTTGACAATTCATACTTGTAAAAGAACTGCATCGTATGTATTTGAGCTTCATAAAACGCAGTACCGTAGGTCGTCTGTCCTGTCTCCAAGGCTTGCTTGGATGCAGTTGCCATATCGAGCCACTCCCAACCGATGATAATAAGACTTGTCATCTCCATAAAGAGGGTAGCATCAGCTAGATAACGTTCAAAATTGCCCTTCATGGCATATTGTCCAAGATGCATGAGCACCTTCTGTATATCTTGTAATTTCTGCTTCAATATTTTAGCATAAGGGGCAAGTGCTTCATAAGTAGAAGCACGCTCTATAGAAGCAAGGATCTCCTTGTTCAAGGCCTGCATGACGGCACCATTCTTCAACAACACTTTTCTTCCCAAAAGATCCAATGATTGGATACCTGTGGTCCCTTCATACAAGGCGGTGATTCTGATATCCCGATAATACTGCTCTAATGGAAAATCGGTTGTAAAACCATAGCCCCCCAATACTTGCATACCATCAGATACCGCGTCTTGACCTGCTTCACTCGGATAGGTTTTGGCTATCGGGGTTAACAATTCTACCAAATCATGATAATATTCGCGATCTGCTTCGCTTTCACTATAATGAGACAGATCCAAATACTTTGATGCTCGAATCAAAAGTGAGGCACACCCTTCGACAATTGATTTTTGTCGTATCAGCATCCGCCGTACATCAGGGTGATTGATGATCAATGTCTGTTCTACGCTCGGATTTTTTTCACCGCTACGATTCAATCTTCTCCCTTGTGGACGTTCGCGTGCGTATTGTAAGGATGCGTGATATGCAGCAGAAGCAATGGCCGCTCCTGTCAATCCTACTTCCAATCGAGCTCCATTCATCATCAAGAACATATACTTCAATCCCCTATTGGGCTCTCCGACCAGCCACCCTTTACAATTTTCTTTTTCTCCAAAAACCAAGTGAGCAGTCACATATCCCCGTTGACCCATCTTGTCAAACTCGCCCGCAGTTGTGACATCATTGTCTTCAAATGTCCCATCCTCCTTGATCCTGAATTTAGGAACGACAAAGAGCGAAATACCCTTTGTCCCAGCAGGAGCTCCTTCGATGCGGGCTAGGGTCAAGTGTATGATATTCTCACTGCAATCTTGATCACCTCCGGAAATGAAAATCTTCTGTCCACTAATCTTATATGAACCATCTTCCAACTCATGAGCTGAAGTAGTAATATCTGATAGAGAACTCCCAGCTTGTGGCTCGGTCAGAGCCATTGTCCCTGCCCATTGTCCCAACATCATCTTAGGGACATAGGTATCCCACAATCCCTTTGATCCAAAGGCATCAATCAACTCGGCGGATCCTCCTGTAAGCGCCATATATCCTCCCATACTATTGTTGGCCGCGGAAGTAATAAACCCAGCAGCAGCGGAGGCCATACGAGGCATTTGAGCACCTCCTTTATCGTAGTCAAAATGAGAACATATGTATCCGTTCTCACCCGCCAACTTCAATACTTTGCATACTTGAGGATGTACGCTAATCGTTCCGTCTTCATATTTGCCCCCACGGCGATCCATCTCAGTGAGATACGGATAAAAGTCTTGATCTGCAAACTCCTTAGTGGCATCAATGAACATGTCAATACTGTCCGAATCATAATCCGAAAATCGATTTAATTCCAAGACTTTATCGATACTATGTACTTCTCGAAGCAAAAATTTTAAGTGATTTACGCTGACATACTCTGACATAATGGTCGCATTTTAGATTTGCAAAATCTATAACTATTCATCTCTGCAACGATGCCACAAAACTATGACAATCATGCAGATAAGCTATATATACTCAAAGTACAAAAATACATCAATTCCAATTGTCACACACGCCAATTAGAAATAAACTTGATTGTAAAATTGGCATTTTTAACCTTCATAGATCGTTTGAATACCACATATTTCCAAGGCTACACTGTATCAGTCTTGGTAAGGTATTGCACTAGGGATAAGTTTCTATCGAGACCTCAATCAGAATAAATTGACATACTTGCGGTTCAAATACAACCTATCTCCCGACTAAAAAGGTGACAAATGTCTATATGAGTAAGAGATTGGTATTCAAAAAGTGATAAATCACCTATCCGATAACTCTTCGGGCAAGGTGCTACAGTGGTACTTAATTTAGATTGGGTGAGATGATAACACATGGGGTGGAGATTGCTTATTGCGCTGAAGCACCTCCATTTCTCAAAAATTCTCTTGCAAAACTCAGGCTGAGCGACTTTAAGCTCTTGAGATTTACGTTGAGCAGTGGTGATTTGTTTTTGCCTGAGGCAATCAGCAATTTGATATATCCTACTACCATTGTCCATCCTTGGATCGTATGCAACATCGAATCAACATCTTCATGAATGCTGCCATCTCTCTTGCCTCTCTCCATTTCATTGACGGTGAGTTTAAGTGGTAGGTTCTGCAAGTCTTGAATTTTTTTAAAGTATATGCTACTAGTCAAGGCTTTGTCTGCAAGATAGCTATCGGCATTTCGAGAGATATTGCGAATCATCTGAAAATAGTCCAATATGGCTTCAGAAAACAAATAATTCTGTTCGCAAAATGTAAAAAAAGAATGAAAGATAGCGATAGTTGCATCCAGCCCGGATGCTTCTTTGTACCTATCAATGGTCGTATAAAACACCTCAGTCAAAGCCTGAAATGCACGGTATATCACAGCTAGGTAGAGATTTTCTTTGCTTTGGAAGTAGCTATACAATGTCACCTTGGTGATTCCTGCTCTTTTGGCGATATCGTCCATCTTGGCACTTCGGTAGCCCACCTCTTCGAGCAATTCCGCTGCCGCATCAATAATCCGGCTCTCCTTTATTTTCTTTTTTGATAATTGCACATTGGTGGATTTTGACTTGAGCACAAAATAGTTAAAGCCCCAATATTCCAAAGATAAATACTTAAGAAGAAGGGAAAACAAAAACCCTAGCCTTCAAGAAGAAGACTAGGGAAAAATTTATTACCCTAAAAAACCAATTGTTACTTGCCAATAGTCAAAATTCATGCCGCGATTGTACCCTGCGCAATAAATTGTGAAATAGGCTACATTTGGCGATGTGAAAAAGTATAACTACCCTGGTATTATACTTTGGAAACAAAAGATTTAGGATGTAATTGGCTTTTATTGGTCGAAATTGACACCAACAGAGTGGATATAAACAAGATATAATATACATGTCACAACACAAATCAATGCTTCCCGAGCTCCTCCGCGTCCTCAACTTGCAAAAGATAGCGAAAAATAAGTACACAGGTCAAAACCTTGATATCGGAAGCCCTCAAGTATATGGAGGCCAAGTATTGTCTCAATCTCTAGTGGCTGCGGGCAACACCGTACAGAGAGACCACCAACTGCATTCGATGCATGGATACTTTGTCCGAAGAGGTGACAATGGACTACCCATAGATTATGAAGTTGAGACAGTGCGAGATGGAGGCAGTTTTTGTACAAGACGCGTGAGAGCCAAGCAAAAAGATAAAGTGATTTTTATTGTAGCGGCATCCTATCAAAAGCCTGAAAAGGGGTTTGAACATCACTCAGGTATGCCCAATGTTTCGCAACCCGAAATGCTCAGTTCATTTCCGGAGATATTTAGCAAACTGGCAGATAAATTTGACATTAAGCCTAAGGGAATATTTGCTGAAGACAGTCCGATAATTTTTCGTCCTGTGACATATTACAACCCTTTTAATCCGGGCATACAACCTGCTGAAAGCCATGTATGGTTTCGTCCCAATGGTTCTATTGATATAGACAACAAGGAGTTCTTAAAAATTCTCATTTCCTATGCCTCTGATTTCAATCTGTTGTTGACCTCATTATTGCCACATAACGTCTCCATGTTTACAGAACCGCTCTTTGTAGCCAGCTTGGATCATGCCATGTGGTTTCATAGAGATATAGAAGTGGATGATTGGATGTTGTACAGTGTCAAAAGTCCCAGTGCGAGCAATGGTCGCGGATTTTGCCAAGGGCGGATATTCAGTCGAGATGGAAGGTTGTTGGCATCCGTTACACAAGAAGGTCTCATCCGAAAATACAACAAGTAAATGTCCTTAGAGATCGACCCACTTATCAGATTGTATTGTGAGAAGATGTCTTCAGAGATCAATCCGGCGCTCTCAAGCATTGAGAAATCTACCTTCTTGAATACCGTCAAACCATATGATGCATCCGATCATATGCAAGGACGGCTGCTCGCCATGTTGTCACATATCATTGCACCAAAATTGATTGTTGAGATAGGGACTTTTACGGGATACGCTACCGTATGCCTTGCTTCCGGATTGCAAGAAGACGGACGCATCATCACCATTGAATCCAATCGCGAATTTGAGCATTTGATACAACAACACATATTGCAAAGCGGGTTGTCCCATAAGGTAGAATTGAGATTTGGTTCGGCCATTGAAGAGTTGCCCAAAATTCGAGAATCCATTGATATGGTTTTTATCGATGCTCGAAAA
>JAJRXG010000113.1 GCA_024276375.1 Bacteroidota bacterium
CCTATCTCGTATCTGATGGAAGAGAACAATTGTATCAAGTACTGGTTTTAAATTTGCGAGCTCAATATAAAATAATTTCATTTTGTGCGCGAGCACAAGGAGTGAAATTGATCCCTAAAGATAACAAACATTGCCATTGCTCGTCACTGGCTATCTAGGTAGTTTCTTACCTTGAGGCGAAGATTTATACTATATTTCGCATTATGATGTTGCTTCTTTTGCTTTTGCTGTCCATAGGATTGATCATATACAGTACTGTCTATCTCAAGCTGCATCCATTTTTAGCTTTATTGTTGGTGGCTATATTTTATGGCATCGCCTCGGGTATGTCATTTGATGTATTGGTGCAATCTATCAATGAGGGTTTTGGAATAACGCTTGGAAAGATAGGTATTGTGATTGCCTTGGGCGTGATCATTGGGGCGTTTTTAGAACAGACGGGAGGGGCTTATGCCCTTGCAGAGAAGGTGATGAAGATCACAGGCAAGAAGAACGTATCGGTAGGGATGGCCTTGCTCGGTTGGATTGTATCGATACCGGTCTTTGCGGATAGTGCTTTTATCGTCTTGACACCGCTCAATAAAGCGTTGACGAAAAAGGCGGGTCTGTCTTTAAGTGTCACAGCGATTGCCTTGGCTATGGGTATGTTGGCGAGTCACTCTTTGGTGCCGCCGACACCGGGACCCATAGCAACGGCGGGCATCTTAAATGCGGATTTGGGGTTTGTTATTCTGGGAGGGACGATCATTAGTCTGCTTGCTCTTATTCCGATTCTTATCTTTGTCAAATGGTATGCCACCAGAATCTATATTGACCCCAATCCCGATTTTGACTCAAGTGAAGTGCTCAGAAAGACCCGTGAAGCCCCGAGTGCCTTCAAGTCATCATTGCCTATTGTATTGCCGATTCTATTGATTATCACCAGTTCTTTTAACAATTATCTCGGTTGGGTCACAGAGGGATTTTATCACAATTTGATAAGCTTGTTGGGCACACCCGTGATTGCGCTGTTGATTGGTCTTGGATTTGCGCTTTTGTTACCAAAAAAATTGGAGCAACACATGATTTCTGAGCAAGGGTGGATCGGCAAAGCCCTTCAGAGTGCCGCCATCATTCTGATGATTACAGGTGCCGGAGGGGTATTTGGAACAGTATTGCAGCATTCCGGATTGGCAGATGTACTCGGCCAAAATCTCGCTAGTGCAAACCTTGGGATATGGTTGCCATTCATCATTGCCGCAGCATTGAAAACAGCACAGGGATCTTCTACAGTGGCGATGATTACAACTGCTTCGATAGTGGCTCCATTGATGGTGCAATTGGGCATTGATACGGAGATCTCCAAGGCATTGGCAGTTCTCGCCATAGGTGCGGGCGCTTGTGTGGTATCTCATGCCAATGACAGTTATTTTTGGGTGGTGACTCAATTGTCAGGAATGGATATCTCAAAGGGTTATAGACTTCATACACTTGGATCTGCCGTACTTGGAACTTCCGCATTTATACTCATTCTCTTGGCTCATGCTATGCTTGTGTAGATCCAAGGAATTGATACAAACACTATTGCCACTATTCTGTAATCCAATTGTAAGGAAAGGTGTTGATGTCAAAACTCCAGAAATAGGGTAGGAGATAGTAAACCACTATGGTCAGACAGAGAATCGAGAATACATTCATGCGAAATCCCGTTTTAACCATATCTGATATCGTCAAATATCCCGATCCAAATACCACGGCATTGGGTGGTGTCGCCACGGGCAACATGAATGCGCAAGAAGCAGCAACAGCAGCTCCAACCATTAATGTGTATGGATGCACCCCAATCGACAATGCCAACGGAGCCAGTATCGGCAATACCATAGCCGTAGTGGCAATATTGGAGGTGATCTCTGTTAAGAAATTGACAGAAGCTATGATAACCAATAGAATCATTAAAAGCGGAGCGCCCTCCAACAATGTTAGTTGTTGCCCGATGTAGGCCGCTAGACCGGTAGATTTAAAACCTTCTGCCAATGCCAATCCACCACCGAAAAGCAGTAGGATGCCCCAAGGGAGTCGTACCGCTTCATCCCAAGTCATTAATGCTCTTGACTCCGTGGATTTGGCTGGTATAAGAAACAAAATAAATGCAGCCATGATGGCTATGATCGTATCATCGAGGGCAGGAATAATCTGATTGAGAAGTGATCTTGTGATCCAAGCGATGGCCGTCAACAAAAATACAGCCAAAACCCACTTCTCTTCATAACTGATCGGCCCCAATGCTCGCAATTGTCGCTGAATCTCTTCCTTGCCACCCGTGAAAGATTCTTGCGGAAAGAAAAATGCATAACTCGTTAAGTACTTCCAACAAATGATCAACAAACCGATCGAAACCGGCAATCCAAAACTGATCCATTGGGCAAAACTGATTTCTATGCCATACATTTCTTGGACAAGGGCTGCCAACACGAGATTGGGCGGCGTACCGATCAGCGTAGCCATGCCGCCTATCGAGGCGCTATATGCAATCGCTAGCATAAGCGCCTTACCAAATTCAGTATTTTCATTGATTATGGTAGTCGGGTCATCACGAAACTGAGCGATAATCGCCATTCCGATGGGTAGCATCATTACAGAGGTAGCCGTATTGGAAATCCACATCGACATGAAGGCCGTCGCAACCATGAAACCCAAAATCACCTTCTTGAGATTGGTTCCTATAAAGTGTATAATGATCAGTGAAATTCGCTTGTGCAAATTCCACCTTTCTATCGCTATGGCCAAAATAAAACCTCCGATATATAGAAAGACATATTTATGCCCATAGGATGCAGTGGTCGCCTGTAGTCCCAAGCCTCCGGTCAATGGAAATAATACAATGGGCAACAAAGATGTCATAGCAAGGGGAATACACTCGGTGATCCACCATGTAGCGATCCAAGCAGTACCGGCCAACACGCCTACCGCACTTTCTGACATCCCCTCCGGATGACACCACAGAAGAATTGTTATGAACAGAACAGGCCCTAAAAACAGACCGATCTTTTTACCCGATAGAAGATTCATCTATATTAAAAAATTCCGAGGCGTTAAGGTAACAGATTCTTTTTAGTCTGTATCTATGATATGCCCAGCGTGTGTATAGCATATTGCACTTTATTAGCCGGCAATGCGTGGTGGGGAGGGGTTGATGCGTTTCATCCATCAAGGGAGATTCTTTATGAGGAGTTCTTAGACGTATGGGTACAGAGGCCTACCGGATCAACATCCTCGTTTTATACAATTTGTCATACACACTTTTGCCCGGATATTTATATCCGGAGGGACATGCCTTTTTCATCTTGGGCTTTAGCCCTTATCAAGTATGTCCATGATTTAAGGCTAAAGCCAGTACATTTCACTGCTCTTTATCCCCAGTCTAAAGATCGGGGCAATATGCTTTATATATCTACGTGCTCATATGATAGTGTGCGTCATTGAATGAATTAGGAAAATAGGTTTGCTTATATTTTTCACCTCAAAGCACCGTAACCAAGATCCGTATTACTGAAACCTACGCATAGATGGCATATCAATCCAAGGTGAGATCAGGAAAGTGTAAGCCCTAGTACAGCATTCTAACTGTGAGCGTGATTATACTTTGTCGAGAGCTTGCTCTATATCCCAGATGAGATCTTCGAAGTGCTCTACACCGATGGACAACCTGATCAATTGAGCAGTGATACCCATTTTATTTTTTTGGGTTTCGTCAACTCCTGCATGGGTCATCGTTGCCGGATGTTGTGCCAAACTCTCTGTACTTCCGAGGCTTACGGCAAGCTTAAATAGCGTTAAGGCGTTGAGAAACCGGAAGGCCGTTTCTTCTCCTCCGATGATAGCAAAGGATATCATAGCACCCGGAGAGCTGTATTGTTTTTGGTACAAGGTATAGGCAGAATCTTCAGCGGTCAATAGATCAAGATAATAAACTTTTTCAACCTTGGGATGTCTATTGAGGGCTTTGGCGACTTGTTGAGCATTGCGCATTTGTTCCTCCATGCGGATTTTAAGTGTTTCCAAACTTCTAAGAAGTAGCCAGCAGGTATTAGGACTAGGCATATTGCCGAGGAAGGTGCGCAACACTTTTATACG
>JAJRXG010000114.1 GCA_024276375.1 Bacteroidota bacterium
AGGAGGGGTCAAATATACTGTTAAAGATGGTGTCGTATATGATGCCAAAAAGCTGCTCGAAGATGTCAGAACAATGGTCGCTGAGAGCAAAAAAGAAGGTGATTTTAAGATCACTCAACCCGGCATGAAACAATAGATGGGTTATCTTGCCAGCATCCATGATTTGAAGGATTCATATTGATTGGTCATCTGTGTCGCCACTTTAGTTTCACGGGACAATCTCGCCAATCGCTCGGGTATATCAATGTCTCCCACAAGAGGAGACATCACGGGAAGAAACTTGGCAGGATGAGCCGTTTCGAGTACAATAATCTCGTCTTCTGCGTGGTTTTTTTGATAATCTCTTGCAGCTAAATAGGCGATCGCCCCATGAGGATCCATGATATAATTGTGGTTTTGCTTAATGCTCAGAATCGTCCGTCGCGTTGTCTCATCGTCATATGAATATCCGCTGATACTTTCTTTCATCTCTGACCATTGGTGATCATAGAGATGTTCTATCCTTCTAAAGTTAGAAGGGTCTCCGATATCCATCGCATTGGATATAGTTGGGATAGAAGGCTTGGGCTCATAAATCCCCCTAGTCAGATAGGAGGGAACGATATCATTGACATTGGTGGCGGCGATAAAGTGACGTATGGGAAGTCCCATTCGTTGAGCTAGAATCCCGGCAGTCAGATTGCCATAATTGCCACTTGGAACACTGAATACAACCTCCTGAGAGCGACATAGATCGGACAACTGTCTATAGGCCTCAAAGTAATAGAACGTCTGAGGTATGAGACGGGCGATATTGATCGAATTGGCAGAACTGAGTAAGTATTTTTTATTGATATCGGGATCGTGAAAAGCCCGCTTGACCAAAGCTTGACAATCATCAAAAGTCCCACTGATCTCCAGCGCCGTGATGTTTTGACCATGTGTCGTCAACTGTTTCTCCTGTAGAGGGCTCACCTTGCCACTGGGATATAAGATGACGACTTCAACACCATCGACCCCTATAAATCCAGAAGCCACAGCACCACCTGTATCCCCACTCGTCGCAACAAGAATAGTAAGTTGCCCTTGACGTTCTTTGGCGAGATTGGACATAACACCTGCCATGAACCGGGCTCCAAAATCCTTAAATGCCAACGATGGCCCATGCCACAATTCCAATACATGCAAGTGATCCGAAAGTGTGATAACAGGTGCCGGAAAATCAATACGCTGTTCACATATAGTGCGAATCTGAGCAGGACTAAAATCTTCTTCGAGAAATGGCGTGGCAATAGCGATTGCTATCTGTGCCAAACTCATATCCTGAATATCGGCAACAACGGCACGCGCATCCGGTATGGACACTGGCATATACAATCCCTTGTCTTGAGGCAAACTTTGCAATACTGCAGTGGCAAGATCTACTTGCAGAGACTTATTGTTGGTACTATAAAACTTCATGATAATCTACTTTGATCGGATCCTTACATTTTGTATGATCCCTTGACATTGATGGGAGATATATATGATTTGGAAGCGATTTTATGCTCATAAAGAAAGGCTTCAATAGCCCGAACAGCTTCTTCGGCGACAAAGGTATTGGTAGTAAAACCGAACATACTCGGCCCTGCACCACTTATGGTATAGTTGAGCGCACCTTTTGACAGGGCGATGGATTGCATCTCATAAAAGTGGGGGATGAGTGTAGCGCGTTGCTGTTCGATCACATGATCTTTTAGAGAACGCGACATCAGATCGAGATCCGAAGTGTATAGACTGGCTATAAATGCCGCGATGTTGCCCGTCTGTGAGATGAGTTGTGTCATGGACACTTGATTGCTTAACACAGCTCTTGCATCCTTGGTCAATATTTGGATTTGGGGATAAATCACAAAAGCATATAGCCCCTTGGGTATCGGAAGCTTGATAAAATCACATGTCGCATTGTCTCGAATCAATACCATGCCTCCGACAAGCGAAGGGATGACATTGTCACCGTGTATCGCACCGTCAGCGGCAGCTTCACCTATCACGGCATATTTAGCCAAGGCTCTTTTTTGCAATGGACGCTTGAGCAGCTCGTTGACGGCCATAACACCTGCGGCAGCGCTGGCTGCACTAGACCCCATACCACTGCCAAAAGGCATTTTTTTGTATATCTCAATCTCTATACCCACATCCATGCGATCGATATCCTCCAGAAAGGCAAGGATGCCCCGAGTAGCAGTATTCTGGTAGGGATCCTTGGGGAGTGATTTCTTGGTGCCGTGAATACGACGGATCACAATACCAGGATCGGGTCGAAATCGAGCCACAATTTCATCGCCGGGTCCCTCTATGGCAAATCCCAAAATATCATATCCGATGGCCACGTTAGCTACCGTAGCCGGTGCAAAAACCCTTACGGCTTGTCTATATTGTTCCTTCATTTTTCATGCTTCGAGGTCAAAAATAAGTTTCCTGATTGAGATTGATACCTTATCTCTAGGGATAAGATGTTTATCAATTGGCCATCCAAAAACATAGGTGATGAATAGATACCACCATCTATCCTAAAATTAGGTACATCCTTTGTGCTATTTTTATCAGATCTTTGATGAACAAATACCTTTATCTTTTGTATTGCTTATTACATTTACTATTTGAGATATGACTACACAGACACAAAGCCCGGTTATGATTTATACAGAGCAAACTCCCAATCCGGAGTCTCTCAAGTTTGTAACCAATAAGATGATATATAAAGGAACTGCGGATTTTCGCGAAAAAGAGCTGGCCGATGAATGGTCGCCACTCGCTTCTGAACTCTTTAGTTTTGTATTTGTAAAGGGCGTATATATCTGCAACAACTTCGTAACCATCTCCAAAGAGTTTAACTATACATGGGAAGACGTAATGCTCAAGCTCAAGGAGTTTATCAAGGAGTATGTCGCCGAGGGAAAGCCGGTTGTCAATGAGGGCTTTGAGGAGGCAATGCGCGTCTTGGAGAAAAAAAATGATGTATCCTATCAGTATTCCGGCGAGGAGGCAGAACTGGTAGCAAAGATCAAGGAACTCATCGATACATATGTCAAACCTGCCGTAGAGATGGATGGCGGTAATATTGAGTTTAAATCATTTGAAGCGGGTGTCGTTACGGTCGTATTGCAAGGATCTTGCAGTGGTTGCCCTTCTTCTACGGTGACCTTGAAGTCCGGTATCGAAGGAATGTTGAAGCGCATGGTACCGGAGGTAAAAGAAGTGGTTTCAGAGATGGGTTAGGCATCTATTTCCACTACTCCAGCGTATAGTTGTAAAGACTTTTTTCTTCAGATAGGTATATGTATGTACTTCCGATTTGGGTCAGAAGTGGAATGATCTATCTTTGTCGCTTCAATTCAGCAAAATATGATTAGATCCGGACTATTATTGCTCTTTGTGATGTCACTTGCCTTTGGCAATCCATTGAAGGGTCAAAGTTTTAACTTTGGTATTCGTGCGGGCTTGGCGCAGTCTAAGTTTACAGGCCCTGTTGAAGAAGGAGTATTGGAGGAGTTTGGATTTTCGGGAGGTTTTCATTTTGGCATCAACTTTCAAGTCAACATAACAGAAGTCCTAGGTTGGCGCACCGAAGTGATGTACACTCAGATGGGATCGTCCTATCGGATGAAGGCCGACAATGGGTATTACATATTTAACGATGTTCGCAATAATATACAGAATCTTGTATTTAGAAGTGAATCCGAGGTCAACTTAGATCACTCCAATGCATACGTTCAGTTTCCACAGACGCTAAACCTGAGACTAACCAAAAAAATCGAATTGCTCGGTGGGGCATATATAGGATTTTTGATCAGCCCTGTTGCCACGGGAACCTTCAGTTTTGGAGGTGGAGATTTGGATTTGGAGCATTCTTTTGTACAGGGACTTGATTTTAATTATTATACTGACCCTCCTAGGCTCACCATCCCTGATCGTATATTGATACGTGTTGATGGTGCCGATGTGGATTTGCTCAGGACGGTGGATTCGCGCACTTTTTGGCAGAATAATATCGAACAAAGCAGATTCAAAAGTATCGATTATGGATTGATCGTCGGAGCGAGTTACTATCTCAACAGAGGTCTGTACCTCATGGGACGCATGGAATATGGAATGAGCGACGTAACGAGAAATTCGGCAGATTATTCGTTTTCGACATTGGGCGAAAATGGTGCACTCATTTTTAATAATGACATCGACCGCAATCTGTCTTTCCAATTGTCACTTGGATTTAAGTTTTGACTTTACTCATAGAGTGATAGGAGTATCGGCAAGGATTTCAACTCGCCAAAACCAGCAATGTGATATTGAAAATACCGGATGATGGCCTTCAATACTTGTAGGCGCATGTCACGAGAGACCTGTGCGGGTTCTACCTTAGATAGATACTGATGGAGCTCATAACTGAGTTGTTTATTGAGCACATACCGGTGATCTGACACCTCGGATCTAAAAACCCCATCTGACAAATCAAATAATGTATGCCTCTCGTCGTAGTTGTTGTTGAATCCAAAACCGAGCTTGGAAGATAGGCCTATCAGAAAATCTATATGAAAATGCCCCAATCCTCCTTGCACATTGTCGAGATGGATGAGCCCCTTCACGACGTAGTTGTAAATGTCTTCATATTGGTCGCTGGCTTTAATCGCCTTGCGGCAAATTTCGATCAGAAAAATTGCCAAAGATCCTTTGACTACCTCAAAGGGCAAGGATTTGTACACATAGTTGTATTCGATTTCTTTGATTCGACTGAGTTTGTTTCCGCCTTTTTCATAAGCTTCATAGCGGACGAGATTGAGTACATTGATGATGGTGGTTTTGGATTTGGATCGCGTGGATCTCACACCACTGATAATGTAAGATTTGATACCTTGGTCTGACGAGAAAATATCGAGGATCATACTGGATTCTCCGTATTTGACTGTTCTGACAATGATGCCTTCTGAACTTCTTAGCATATCGGTAGTGTGAGAGAAAAAGGGGTTGAAACTACCATTGCCATCCTTGGATGGGTGATTGTGGTAGATTGGTTTTTGTTTTATTTCTGGCGATTTGACGTTCGAGAATCAAACGTGCCAATGCTGTCGTTTTGTCCGGTCTGGTGCTCCGCAGGATGGTATTTACTTGTTGCTCAGAGACATCCAAACGATATAGATAACTAAACAAGAGTTCGGGTTGGTTGCTGATGAGTTGATCCACTCTCCTTTCGATAGCCGTCAAGAGTTCTTGCAGATCCCTTTCTTGTGGATCACAACCGGTCAGATCAAGTCTATCTGTGATCATTTTTGTTAGAGATGGAGTGTTGTCCATGGCATTTATAACGATTAATTCTTGAAGATATTTGTTGTCTCTGCTTGTTAGAACTTGCTAAAGATCAAGAAGGTTCGGAGGGGGTCATGGATAGGAGTGCGTCTGCGATGCTTCTATCGTTTCTGAGGCGAGGGAGTTTAGTCTGTCCTGTGATACTGCCCTTGGACTGCAAGTATCGCAGGATGGATCCCGAAGGAAGACTGTGAATCTTCAATGCGGACATGGCGATATCTCCCGAACGTTTTTGATTGTAGTTGGTGTTCAACCGGCATATATGATCATCCAGATCCTTGGCAAATAGATTCAATGACTCCGGAGTTTGCTCAAATTCGATAAACCATTCGTGAAATCCGGCCCGTTGTATATTAATATAATTGGGAGCCACTGTATAATTTTTGATGGTGCATGCGTGTTGCAGGGAGACATTCAATAGAGCTTCTTCCGCTTGCTTTAACATGAGGTCTTCGCCAAAAGCATTGATGTATTCGCCGATGCGGCCTTCTACTAGTATTCTGAAAGGTGCAATGGTCTCAAATCGCACAATATCTCCTTGGACATATCGAACCAATCCACTCAAGGTCGTAATGAGCATCACATAGGATTGATCCGCGCTTACTTCACCCAAGGTCAAGATTTCTATATGATTCTTTCTGAAATCCTCCAAGCGGATAAACTCAAAATATATCCCACTTGTACACATCAGCAACATTCCTTGATCATTGGGTCTGTCTTGATATGCGAAAAAACCCTCCGTGGCATTATAGACTTCTATATATCTAAATCCGTGGATGTCTATCAATGCTTCAAATTGAGATCGATAGGGTTCAAATCGTACGCCTCCATGTATATATGCCTGGAGTGTAGGCCATTGGTCTGAAGCCATGGTTAAGCCTGTTTTGTCCAACACCATCCGCATCGTTGACAATACCCATGTGGGTGTTCCGGCGAGTAGTGAAATATGGTTGGTCTTGGAGGCCGCTAGGGCAGTGAGTCTGATCTTTTCTTCCCAATCCGGCGAGATGGCTTCCCGGATGCGCGGTACATACCATGGATGCATATAGCGAGGAATTCTGCTGATCATGATGCCCGAAACATCACCAATCGTATATCTACTATTGTGTTCATACAATGCCCCTCCGATCAACAGATTTTTAGACTTAAAGACAGACATGTGCGGATTGTGCTCGTAGAGGGTATGTAGTTGATACCAAGAACCTCTCAGAAGATTGCGCTTGACAAATAAATCAGGCGTGGGAATCAACTTTTTAGTTCCGGAGGTGGTTCCGGAAGATTGGGCAAAGTAGCGACACGAGATCGCATGATCGCTTTTTAACAATAACTCAATGAGGTGCTGGTAATCTTCATACTTAGACAAGGGCATAGTTCTGAATGTAGATTTGTCGATGCCCGGATGAAAGTATTGTACCAATGGAGCATCAAGAATATAATCTAATTCTTCCTCTTGAACTTCAATGGCATTGGTTTTGATCTTACTTAGTTCTACACTCCATTTTCTGAGATAGCTTTTGACGAGTCGATTCATCAGTACATCCATGAGTGAGCGTATTGAAAATCAGAAGATGTTGATGTGTTGCATGAGTGATTGGGTGATCACTCCGGGTTGACCATCACCGATGGATTTGCCATCTATGGCTACAATAGGCATGATTCCCTTGGTAGAACTTGTGATAAAAATCTCATCGGCATTGAAGACATCTTCTATTCGGATGGAAGATTCACTGACAGATATGTTTGGATCTTGGATATTGAGTACCCTACGCCTCGTAACACCCTTCAAAATATGCTTATCCGGAGTCCGAACGGCATTGTCCTTGACAACAAATATGTTGCAACGCGAAGCTTCACTAACATATCCATCCCAATGATACAAGACATCAACAGCTCTGGCGGCCTTTATTTTGGGATGAAGCATACATGAACGCATATAGTTGGTGGATTTAATCGTGGGTATGTCCCGGCGATATTCGTCACTTATCAGCATGCCCTGGTGTATAGATCCACTCCCTTTAGCTGGAATGGGCATCGCAAAAATAAAGACATTGTTTTTTGATGTCATCGAATATCCATCCTCCGAATACCCCGCAGTGACAACTATCTTGATATATGCGTTTTTTACTTGGTTGGCAGTCAACAGATCATCGATGATCTCTATCAGTTGTGTCTCATTATATGGCAGTGAAAGACCCGCTATACGCATAGAATTGTGTAGTCGATCCATGTACCAATCGATCCACGGATTTTGACGATTGATCAGCTTCATAAAATCAAAAATACCATACCCTCTTTGTAATCCTAGGTCTGTTCCATGGACGTAAAACTGATCCAGATTTGTGTAGGAACCGTTAAAAAATACTGTATTCAGCATATCGATCAATTTTTATGGCAATGATAGAAATAAAAAAAAGGTAAGTGTTGACCATTGTTGCTTTTGAATAGAAAAAATGGATATTTTCTTATCATCGTGTGAGTATCTGGATTATCGATGACTACTATGATGAGCATATTTATGATCCCTCCTTTCACAAGGATCTATCAACCGCAAGCCGATAACAAGAACCTTGTAGCGATAGGCTCGTGAGGAGTTAGATTAGAATGACTACAAAAAAAAAGGGTCAGAAATAATTCCGACCCTTATAATAGACCAACCAACCCAAGTTAAAATCTTGATATGAGATCACCAGGTATTCAACTCTGTGTAATCAATGTTTTGTTTTTTTAAAGCGATGGATCCTTTGCGAAAATTGATATTCCCATTAGACCATATGCCATCGTAGTTTTTGTCGAGAATGATATAGCCATCAGACTCTTCCATGTTGAGTTTGGTAACTGATTTTAAAACCCATAAATCCCCTATCTTTTTCCCAAAAACTTGGAGATTCTTGGTATCGCTATCCGCTAGGTTAAAATATCCTCGTGTATGCTCACCAAAAAAGAACAACTTACTCTTAATCCGCTCCGACTCATCATCTATAGATCGAATACCGGCAATGGTAAGAATACTGTCAAATTGTACTTCTTTGTTGACGAATACAGGGTCTTCAGCATCAAAATGCGAGAGGAGGAGGTTGATGTCGTCATTGCTCAAACTTGTCAAATCTTTCTCGCTATCGCATCCGTAGCACAGCCACAAACTCAATATTAAGACAAGGGCTTGCAACTTCATGGCGCTAATATATAGCGATTATTTATATATATAATAATTTTTAATATAATTTTTATTTTATTTCTTTAAACTATCGTGTGGTGGTGCCAATGTGCTGAGCCGTCTCTACTGTGAGTGGCGGTCGTATGCGAAACAAGTGTGTATGAATCAGAATTATTTTTTGGTGAGTTGCACCAAGGATGACACAATATTATCGTGGGTCGGCAACAAAGTAACCCTGCCGCTCAAGTGAGGTATAACATACTGCACTTTATCAGCTGGCAATGCGTGGTGGTGAGGTGTTGATTTGTTTCGCTCATCAAGGGAAATCCTATTTTATGCAATTTGTTATACACACCCCGCTCAAGTGAGGTATTTAGGTTTTGATTTTTATATTTATATTTATGGTCAAATCAAAAAATACTACAGATGAAATCAACACTTACGCTCTTAGTCATTTGGATGCTTTCTGTGACGTTGAGTACTGCAGGCGTGCCAGCATATGTTGTCACTTATTCTCCCGACAATCCTGTGGTGGGGGAGTTGGTTACCTTTACTTTGTCACAGGTCAATGGTGCATGTAATTATGCTTTGGATCCCGACAGAGATGATGCTGAGGGGTTTATACCCATATCCACACAACAAGTTGCCACCTTTGCCTATCCTGCTGCCGGTACTTTTACCGTAGAACTTGATGAAGATTGCTCTGTAGGTCAGGAACGAAATGCCGGCAGTACCTTAGTGGGCAATGGATTTTGGGTTTTGAGAAATAGCACCACAGTAAGTGCCAACAAGACTATAACGGTTACAGCAGCACCTAGTTCATCGATTCCGACCCTATCAGAATGGGGACTGATTATCTTGTTCTTAAGCTTGATGACCTTTGGTATTATAGCTGTACGTCAGAGACAGATGGAGGTTCATCCATCATAGACGGAGGTTGCGCGCCATTTTCGAGTCATCGGATATGTGAGTACACTAAATAGTATCACAAGTACTCCGAGGTAGAACTGCGTGGTCAATTCATGGTGTTCGTGGAGTAGTACAATGGCGAGTAGAATGCCATAGACAGGCTCTAAGTTAACGATCAGATTGGATGCAAAGGCTGTGAGATGCTCAAAAGCCTTGAGGTGTAGGATAAACGGAATAACGGTACAAACGACCGCCAAGATCAGTAACAACACAAAATCTGTAAGATCCGGTATCAGCCTTGCCTCGGATTGAGTCAAGTAGTATAAGGGATAACACAATGTCAGAAATAGACCTGCCGAAACCATCTCTATGGCGGTGATCGCTGCAGGAGTGGATTCATTAATATATTTTTTGTTCAATACTGCAAATAAAGCAGCCAAGGCAGCAGAAAGAATGCCTACCCAAAAACCACTCATCATATCCCAAGACATACCTTGTGTCGTCAGAATGATGCCCGGAATTATGAGCAGCCCAAAGCCCAAATCTATCCATTTGAAAGGTTTGCGTGTCATCCATGGTTCGATAAATGAGGTGAAGAGTGATGCCGTTGACATACAGATGAGTGCTACAGAGGCATTGGCCATTTTGATCGATCCGTAAAAACATACCCAATGCAGGGCGATTACAACCCCGATTCCCGCATATATCTTGATCATCGACCAACTGAGCCGGCGGATGACAAGGACAACTCCCGGCAACATTAGCATTACGATTGATGTAAGCGCGACCCGCCACCATACAAGTACCGTAGCGGACAAGGTGATCCAAGCTCCTAAAATCGCCGTAAACCCCCATAGAAAAACCGATAAATGGAGCAGCAGGTACGAACGCCGGACGGCAGTGGACATCTCAGTGATATTTTGAAGCAAAGAAATACAATCGCCTCAAATATCCTAGGTATATAGTTCCCAATTTTGGTTTGGAATGATAAAATGGATATTATTTTGATTATAGAGGTTCATTGGGATTCAATAGGTGTGTATAACATATTGCACTTTATCAGCTGACAATGCGTGGAGGGGAGGGGTTGATTTGCTCGGCTCATCAAGGGAGACTCTTTATGAGGAGTTCTTAAACATATGAGGACAGAGGCGTACCGGAGCAATATCCTATTTTATACAAATTTGTGATACACACTTTTGCCCGGATATTTATATCCGAGGGGTCAGGGCTTTTTCATCTTGGGCTTTAGCCCTTAACAAGTATGCCCATAAATTTATGGCTAAAGCCAATACATTGCACTCCTCTTTATCCCCAGTCTAAAGACCGGGGCAATATGCTTTATATAGTGCTAGGACTAAATCCTTTTATGGTTTTCCATGGTTGTGTATCATGCGGGCTTGCCTCCCGAGGCCTGAAGACCGTACTGCTATACAAGTAAAATTTCCGATGATAGCTTGAATCAATTTTGCCCGTGTATATAACATATTGCACTTCATTTACATTTAGTGATCAATACTAAAGCCTCATTCACCGGAGTACTTTTTTTTTAACATACAATAGTTGAAAGATCTCTTCCACAGAATGCGTAATTTACCTTAGATTTGTACAACAATTACTAATATCAAGTTTATGGATCTATCTATAGGAGACAAAGCCCCGAGTTTTACATTGAGAGATACGGAGAAGAAGGAGGTTAGCTTGTCGGATTTTGAAGGCAAAAATGTTCTGATCTTGTTTTTCCCACTTGCTTTTACGGGAGTATGTACTACAGAACTGTGCTCCATAAGAGATCATATGAAAGACTATGAAGATCTGGATGCTGAAGTACTGGCGATTTCGGTAGATTCATTGTTTAGTCTTGAGCAATTTAAAAAGGCACAAGACTATAACTTCACATTGTTAAGTGATTTCAACAAGGAGGTATCGAGGGCTTATGGATGTCTGTATGAGGATTTTGTTCTTGGTATGAAGGGTGTCTCCAAGCGATCGGCATTTCTTGTGGACAAAAAAGGAGTGCTACAGTATATAGAAGTGCTGGATGATGCAAGCAATATACCCGATTTTGATGCTATTATGGCTCGATTGAAAGCTATTGCGTAATAAAAACATAGACTATGAAGACTATCTACAATACTATGTACGATCATGAAGAAGTTGAGTTGTTGGATGAAGTTGAAGTGATCGATAAATCCGAATTGATTGTTTATAATGACGACCACAACACCTTTGATTGGGTGATTCAATGCTTTATCGAGGTTTGCAATCATACTTTTGA
>JAJRXG010000115.1 GCA_024276375.1 Bacteroidota bacterium
AAAACCAAAAAAGTCTCTTTTGGCGATCTTTCTAATTTTTTCAATTAACTGATACTCAGGCATCACTGAATCTCAAAAACCAAAAATATCATCCAAAATATCCCTTTTTGTGGAAATCGTCAGATTCCGGAGTGGGCTCAATTGATGATGTGTTCATTGAGTTGAATTTTAAAGTAGTTGCAACTAAAAATTAGTTATGTTGTTAATACTCAGTTTTAATTGCAACTACATTTATACTATTGATAATTACATAGGATTTCAGCACCGCAGGTACATCCCCTTTGTGAGTTGGCATCCTCACTGTCTATACAATCACCGCCCATCGAGGATCCATCAGGACACCAGCAATAATCCCATTTGTACATAGGATTAAGTGAAAGGATGATATAATAGGTTTACATTTGGCACATTGAGAAGCTTAGTTTGTTATGTCTGAACTATGATATTTTCTATTGCTTTTACTATAGATTTGTTTATCCATAAAATTCTGACTTAGAAACCATACCCATGAAGTTGATATTGTTTTGCTCATTTTTTGTTTTGAACACGATCATCATGGTATCCCAAAATAGATTGACCGGGGATATTTATGCATCCCGTTCAGAGATAATTGCTCAGAATGGTATGGCTGCAACGAGTCAACCCTTGGCCACTCAAGTAGCTCTGGACATTCTCAAAAAAGGTGGCAATGCCGTAGATGCTGCCATAGCGGCCAATGCTGTTTTGGGATTAGTGGAGCCTGCAAGTTGTGGCATAGGTGGGGATCTATTTGTAATGCTTTGGGATGCAGAGTCACAAAAATTGTATGGTTTGAATGCGAGCGGAAGATCTCCTATGGGTCTGACGGCAGACTATTTTAGAGACCGTCATAAGGCGCAAATCCCATTTGTTGGCCCCTTGTGTGTATCAGTACCGGGATGTGTAGATGGATGGTTTGAGTTGCATGAGCGATTTGGTCATCTGCCGATGCAGGAGATATTGCAACCCGCCATTGATTATGGGTTTTCGGGATTTCCGGTGACGGAAGTGATCGCCGCCGAGATGCATGTCAGTTCGGATATCCGCAAGGACTTACCTGGATTTGCCGAGACGTATATGCCGGATGGACATACACCTACGAAGGGAGAGATATTTAAGAATATAGCCCTTTCCAATACCTATACAGCCATAGCCAAGGAAGGCAGAGAAGTGTTTTATAAAGGGTATATCGCCGAGACTATTGATCAATTCATGAGAGACAATGGCGGCTTTCTTTCATACCAAGACTTAGCAAGTCATCGTTCCCAATGGGTCGAACCTATAAGTACCAATTATCGAGGATATGATATATGGGAATTGCCGCCCAATGGCCAGGGTATGGCAGTCTTACAAATGCTCAATATCTTGGAGGAGTTTGATATTGCAGAGATGGGATTCGGTAGCGTAGCCTATCTTCATGTACTGACAGAAGCGAAAAAATTGGCTTTTGAAGATAGAGCCAAGTACTATGCTGATCCTGACTTCAATAAGATTCCGGTAGATACCTTACTTTCTAAAGCTTACGCTCAAAGGCGCAGGCAACTCATTAATCCCCATTCTGCTTCCAAAACTCTGGCCGGAGGGGATATCGAAAATGGCAATACAACGTATCTCACCGTCGCAGACCAAGATGGCAATATGGTATCATTGATCCAAAGCAATTATGCCGGTTTTGGCTCCGGGATGACACCTCCTGATTTAGGTTTTGCATTGCAAAACCGAGGGCAGATGTTCAACGTTCAGGATTCTGGACACTTCAACTATTTCCAACCCGGCAAACGCCCTTTTCATACCATTATCCCTGCATTTATAACTAAAGATGGACAACCTTGGATTAGTTTTGGGTTGATGGGTGGAGCGATGCAACCCCAAGGTCATGTACAGATTGTGGTCAATTTGATTGATTTTGGAATGAATCTTCAAGAAGCAGGTGATGCTCCACGGTTGCGACATCAAGGATCTTCTCAACCGATGGGTGGCAAAATGACAGATGGGGGAGTACTCAATCTCGAACACGGATTCAGGCCTGAAGTTATCCGTCAATTGACGATTATGGGACATCACATAAGTCCTGCAGTAGGTGTGTTTGGAGGTTATCAGGCCATTATGTGGGATTCCAAGCACAAGGTTTACTATGGCGCATCAGAATATCGAAAAGATGGACAGGCTTCAGGTTATTGATAACACAAACGCAATGTGGTAGATAGACTCGTTCGCAGCCGTTACTCCATCGGAATACTATAAGGCAACCGCGCCTGTGGCTCTTGACATGCCTTTTCGACCTGATTGAATATCTCCAAAACATCACGACTCAATCTTGATTCCATTCCTTCGCCAAGTCCCAATTGGGCATTTGTAGTGGCTGCCAGATTGGTCATGAGTTCCTCCAAAAATGTCTTTTCTATAACCGGATACTGCATCAACTTGTATTCTTCAATCCCGGCCAATTCTGCAGCCAATTCAATGGCAGCATCAATATTTCCAATCTGATCTACCAGACCGATCTCTATAGCATCGGAACCACTCCATACTCTGCCTTGTCCGATGCGATCCACTTCTTCAACAGTTAGATTCCTGCCTTCAGCAACGATTTTTTTGAATTGAGCATAAATGCGTTCTGTCTCACTCTTCAATATGGCATGATCTTTTTGTGATCTACCGATCATCAGAGAGTATAAGAAAGTACGATCTCCAGTTCCGATGGTATCCCAATCTATGCCCAGCTTTTTATCAAAGAAGACTTGCATATTGGGAATCATACTGAACACCCCAATCGATCCGGTCAAAGTAGTCGGTTCTGAGACGATCCTGTCAGCAGAGGCAGCTATGTAGTAACCTCCCGAAGCCGCATAATCTCCAAACGACGCTACCACTACCTTGCCTTGTTCTTGCAAATCTTTTATACGACTCAGAAATACATCTGAAGTAAATGCACTACCGCCGGGGCTATTGACACGTAGGACAATGGCCTTGACTTTATCATTTTTTTCCAAGCGCTCAAATACCTTTTCATAAACATCCATATTGATGACGCCCTTTTTGTCTCCTCCACCTGCGACCTCTCCCTCGGCATAGATGACGGCGATTCTATTGGGTTTGCTTGCTGTACGCTTTGGGTTTGCTTTCAGATAGTCCGCTATGGTCACCAGAGAGACTTTTTTGACGTCCAATCTCGCTTGCAATTGTTCTTCATAATCTTCATAGTATTGGAGCAGGTCAACAAGATTGAGGTCGAGGGCACTCTGTGCGTTCTGCGAACTTCCTTCTTCGATGATTTGATACGCTCTCTCTTTATCTATACTGCGTTGTGTGCCAATTGCTTCGGCAAGTTGGTTGTGGTACGCTTGTAAGTATTTTTGGGTTTGCAATCTGTTGGCATCCGAACTCTTGTCTAAATAGAAAGGTTCAACGGCACTCTTATACTTGCCTGCATGATAGATGTCAAATGCAATCCCAGTCCGCTCACTGAAATCTTTAAAATAGGGTATAGTCGTACCATATCCACGCATATCGACCAATCCATTGGGATTCAGTCTTATGGTATCTGCTACAGAGGCAATCATATACCCTGACTGGGTAAAATAATTGCCAAAGGCATCGACAAATTTGTCGCTATCCTCCTTAAATTCCTCAAGTACCTGAGCGATGTAATAGGCCGTGGCTGGTCGTATCTGTGGCATCTCGGTTTGGATGAGGATACCTTCAATGCGATCGTCCTTTTTGGCTTTTCGAATCAACCGTACGATGTCATTGACGCCTACGGAGATGATCTCCTCAAAGTTAAAATTTCCTTTTTCAACATTGTCCGTTAGCTCCGGAACAATATGATCCAATGTCAAGTGCAAAACACCCCGCGAAGGAACTTCTTGCTTGGGACTTGAGCTAACTCCTATAAGCATTAAAATGCCAACTAAGGCTCCCATGGCCAATAATGAGCCTAAGCATGATGCAAATATGAATTTTATAAACTGTCGCATTGAGATTTTTTTTATGAGAATTTTATGAACGGTATTACTTAGAGGGTATTTGATGTTGATCGTGCAACATAGTGTTAATCTACTACATCCGTATTGCAAAAAGTACCAAGTATCGTTTTTTATAGACCATTGGCTTGTTTTTTTATATCGCTGCCATAATTTTTATTCAATTGATAGATCGCTGCCTTCATGTCTTTTGGCAGAGGAGCGAGAATTTCTACTTCAATCCCACTATGAGGATGTCTAAATCGCACTATCCGGGCATGTAGTGAAGTCCTATTTAATAAAGGACGTTCGACTTGATCTCTGTTCATTCTTATCTTTTTGATCTGTGAAAGAAAAAATTGATCTGAGAGACCATATTTGTCATCACTCAAAAGAGGTGCTCCTAGATGCTTTAGGTGTACTCTTATCTGATGGGTTCTTCCCGTGATCAAATCCAATTGAAGCAGGGCATATTGACGCCATGTATCGATTATTTCGTATTTGGTAACGGCCTTTTTGCCTCTGTTGTGCACTTTATACCTCCCTTTGTACTTCATGCTTTCGGCGATTGGAGCATCAATGATACCCCCGGAGTTCCGCGGTTTGACTGTGAGCGCCCAGTATATTTTTTCGATGGATTGCTCAGCAAATAGTAAGGACATGGCGCTATGCGCTTGAGCCGTTTTAGCGTAAAGTATGGCTCCGGAAGTATCCACATCCAATCGATGCAAGACGTATATCTCTCCATATTGCCGGATTAGGATGTCCTTGAGGTTGGGTTTGTGATGTATATACCGATCGGGTATCGACAACATACCGGGGGGCTTGTTGAGAGCTATCAAATACGCATCTTCGTAGAGAATGTCCAATTTTTTTCTCATGGTCGATGAATGTTCTTATAGGTTCTTTTTCTCAGAAAATAATAGACAAATGGGAGAATCAAGAATCGCGCTCGGCGCTTGCTCTTTATCCCGGATAGGCTGTATCGCTTGACATAGTATCCCATTTTTTTTCTTTTGCGATTGATCGCCTGAATGGCCGATATCCCGTGCAGAATACCTCTGAATACCGCTGTTGATTTTGATAGCCTTCCGGCAAAAGCCTCTTTCACTCCATATAGGCTATCCATTCCCAGTCGCATCGGTAGCATCCACAGGAGTTGAATCGGCGCGATGTGCTTGAGAATCATCCAATAGTTGTTGCGAAAGTTGAGATATGTCTTTTGGGGAGATTGATAATCAAGCGTCGCACCGCCTACGTGATATACCACAGACGACGGTACACATACAAGACGATAACCCGCTTTTCGCCATACCCAACAGAGGTCTATCTCTTCCATGTGTGCAAAGAAATCTGCATCAAACCCACAGGAAGTTTTAAATATCTCAGTACGAACCACCATAGCAGCTCCACTCGTCCAATCAACGTCGATCGATGTATCATATTGACCATGATCTTTCTCTACAGTGTCCATGATCCGACCTCTGCAATAGGGATACCCTAGAGAATCTATAAATCCTCCAGACGCTCCCGCATATTCATACTCATCCCGACGGTCATATGACAGTATCTTGGGTTGAACCGCAGCAATCTCAGGATCTGAATCCAGCATGGCGATCAATGGTCTCAACCAATCAGGTGTAACTTGGATGTCGCTGTTGATCAATGCTATATATGGTGTGTCAATGGATTCTATTCCCTTGTTGTATCCTCCGGCATATCCTAGGTTTTTGTCTATGGTGATAATCTGTATGGCGGGCAATATTTTTTTTGAAATATCAACAGAATTGTCCGAAGAAGCATTGTCGATCAGTGTTACTTGATGGCCTGTAAGCCGGACAGGTTTTTGTTCAATAAGAAATTTGCCAAGCCATTGCGCTCCGTTGTAGTTCAATATCGCGCTGGTCACTCGTTGGTTGTTGTCGCGTTGTCCAAAGTAGTAGAGACTCTCGACTCTATCCATTTCGATATTGTAAAGTAGCTC
>JAJRXG010000116.1 GCA_024276375.1 Bacteroidota bacterium
ACTTATGTTAGAAAGATACATTAGAGCAATCGCAGGAACATTTATTCTATTGAGCGTACTATTGGCCATTTATGTCAATATCAACTGGCTGTGGTTTACAGCATTTGTCGGAGCCAACTTGTTGCAATCATCGATTACGCGCTGGTGCTTAATGGAAAAAATACTTCAAAAAGCAGGAGTAAAATCCGCTGAAAGTTGCTGCTCCTAAGAGCAGTAACTCTCTTATTGACCGCCTCCGGATGTAAGCCTATATTGAAGTAGTCAGGGATCCAAAAGCAGCCCCAACCTCAACCTTTGTCCTTCGCTTGCTTGTCAAAGGGTGTGTGCTTGTATTCTATCTCTCCAGGCGTAAATCCCGCATCTACGACAATCTCTTTCAGGCTCTCGGGACTTGGTTTCTGAGCTTCGGGAGTAGAAATATAGGCCAATCCGGTCGTCAATTCAATATCAACCTTGTCAACCCCCGATATCTTCTTCAATTCATTTTCCATCCCAAATGCACAATAGGGACATGCCAATCCCTTGACTTCAATCTTTATATATACACGATCTGAGGACGGCTCTGTGGTTTGTTCCGAGGATTGTGCCTGCATTGATGTGGATAAGAAGAAAGCGGCGATCAACAAAAAGCAAACCAATGTGCTCTTTAAACTACTCCGTGTGAAATTCATCATTTTGATAATTAACTGATTAAGAAACGCGTACCAAATAAAAATGTAAATTCTGTCTTATTCATAGGTATGTTGCTCTGTAGAACGGGTATTTGAAAACTTGTTTCAAACAATATCCTACGTCCGGGAATCAATTGCACCCCCGGAGAAAGGAACAAGGTGTGCACCTTAGGATCTATCAAGTAATTGCCATTCCATTCGATAAATGCATTCAATTGTTTCTGAGGATACTGATGTGCCAGCAATGGTATCCCAAGTGATAAGTTGTAAGCAAAATTGTCCGAGGCTCCTCCAGAGGTTACATTATAACCGATGTCTCCATATAGTCCCTTTTTGGTAGTGATCTTGCCGGCGATCAATCCAAAGTACGTCTGATAAACTCCGGCTCCCAAAGCCGGCATATTGGACTGATTGGCCGTAGGAAATGTCTGTGCAACCTTTGCAACAATTCTAAATGTCTCTGCTACTTCATCTTTCTTATACAATTGATACTTAGCAAAAAGAATCATATCCGCAAGTCCTCCCGTAGTACTTGATTCATTGGGTGTGATAAATTTAAAAGGCATGATACCTCCGATCTGAAATGTAGGAGATATGTTGAATGGAATCGCCAAGGGGTGCACATAAATTTTGGCATTCTCTTTAGAAATAAACTTTCCAAAAGTCCTAATTCCACTGCCTTCCAACCCCAACATGATGGGTGTCTCCGTCGTGATCGGCGGTCCTTGAGCATATCCCAGCGACATCAATAATACAACCAATACTACTGTGATTGTCTGTCTCATACTACTTCTTCTTTGGTATTATTTTATAACCTTTGGCTTCAATGGCCTTGATGATCGCACGTCGATCGGTACGGGTGCTATCAAATCTGATCTCGGCATTGGCTTCCTTGAAAGAAGCTTTAATCGACATGACTCCCTTGATCTTAGATACTGTCTCGTTGATATTGGCCTCGCATCCCGTACAACTCATCCCTTCTATATTCATTACGATATACGTTGTATCCGGCGATACCTGCTGATCTATCTGCTCAAATTGTGCAGACATTGTCACAGGCATATAAGTCAATCCGGTCATGAAGATTACAAAAATCGCCAAAATCCATACATAACTCTTAGCACCGATCAATGAGGCCCTCTGCTGGCAATGAGAAGAACAAGAAGATGCGGCGTGCGATGGCCGATAGGCTTGATAAAAAGCAAATGCAAGTGACGTAATGGCAATACCCAAAAACAACGGCTTATATTGATCCGCCCATGAGAATATCGCTGCACTTCCACTGATACCGCCTATGCCAATCAGAACCATGGGACCCCAACAACAAAGCTTCAATCCAATTGTAGCCAGAATCGCTACCCAAAACGGCTTATTTTTAAATATGTTCATAATTACGTGTTTTTTTAATGACAAGCTCCTACCCCTGCCCGGATCAAATCATCTTTTGAAATACCCCGGAGATTACAACAATCTATCAACTGCCCCTCTACGGCAACTGCTGGAAGTCTGTTGATTGTGTAGGATTTTATTTTTTGCATTGCATCGGGATTGTCTTTAGAAAGATTGTGAATCGTAACTTCACATTCCTCGCCCGCCAAACCTTCAACCATCTCTACCACAGGCTCACAAAAAGGACACCCTGCGGTGAAAACTTCTACCATGCGTTTCATAAAAAATAGTATTAAATGAATAATGACACAAATATGATCCACAGGGGGAGGGGGTCTCCAAAATAAAACTCATTTTTTTTTCTCTTCACTTGTCAAGGTGCGCTCAATCATCTGAATTTCCTTTAGTTTGTCTATCAATTCATCAAGAGAAATGTCGGGAAACTCTGTCTTGAGTCCGACGATCCGGTCCTCTTGCCCGCAATCGCCCGGGCATGCTGCATCTGCATTGACAATACCTAGCGCCAGTGCTTTGCGATACACCTCATCCAATAACAAAAAATGAGCCTTCTGAATGCCTTTGGTAACGGACTTAAACTGTACATTCACTCGCTCGGGATCCTTGCCTTCGTCCAACATCTTAACGATGCCTTGAATCTGACCGCTTAGGGTCTTGAGTCGATTTTTTATATCTGACTTCAACTCAGAAGGTAGATGTATTGATTCTACTGGCATTTATATGGATTTGATCTGTTCTATATCCGGACTTGAGCAGCAATCGGAATTCTTCTGAATAGGTGGACACGGGATAGAACCATAGGAACAAAATACGCAACAGTCAGTACCCGTCGGTCTGAGTATCTCTTTACAAGATCCACATTCATAAAAATATTGGCATGCATCTGTAGGCATTTGCTCCTCCTTTTTGTAACCGCATTGTGGGCATATAACAACGCTTTTCAATTTGATATCCAACATAATCTAACGCTTTTGTAAGATGTTATTTAAAAAAATCTGCTCGCCACCTTTTGGTGTTATATGTACTTTTTCAAAAGATTGAAGCACTCTAAAATCGTTGCCAAAAAACTCAGAAATCATCGCTGTATCATATTGTCGTACGTGCAAACCGCTGCATCGATCGGGGCCGGAAGTCGAGAACATACTGATGACGAGATAGCCACCCTCTCCAATCGCCTGTGATGCTACGGACAAGTATTGTTCTACTTCCTGAGTCTCATTTAAAAAATGAAAAGCTGCTCTATCATGCCAGACATCATATCGCCGCTGTGGTACAAATCTCAATATATCGCTTACGATCCACCGCACTTGGTCTCCTTGATCCCCTAATCTATCTTTGGTTTGCTCCAACGCATGGGAGGATATATCAAGCACCGTGAGATCTGTGTATCCTCTGCTGAGCAGCTCCTTTGTTAAATTGGAATTGCCGCCACCGATGTCAATGATAGCACTATCAGGAGACAGCTCTAAAGAAGAAATCAATGATAATGATGTATCAGGAGTTGGTTCATACCAACTCACGCGGTCTGTGTCCTTGGATTTATAGACTTGCTCCCAATGTTCTTGTTTATTCATCGTGTCGAATATTAACTATCTGATATCCTGTCGCATCTACGGCTTTCTTGATTTCATCCATGGTCACCATCGTAGAATCATAATGTATCACACTCTTAGAATCAGCATACGACGATTGAACGTCCACTACTCCATCCAACTTGCCCACCGAGTGATTGATATGCTCTTCGCATCCCGTACATGTCATACCTTCTATGGCAAGCTCTACGGTATGCACCTTACTCATATCCACAACTTGTGAGATACTGTCAGACTGAGGATAAAAGACCTTGCTATAATATGGAAATGCCAACATGGCAACGCTAAATACGGTCACCAGCCCAAGAAACCATCTGGAATGCATAAATCCCGTACGCGTATCACATGCACAGTCCATATCCTCGACGGGTTTTAATTGCTGATACCACGCATATCCCAACACGCCAACAGTGACGGCTATGAGATATGGGCGCAAGGGTTCCATCCAAGAAAAAGAAGCCGCCAACCCCGAAGCTCCCGAAATCATAGCCAGCACAGGGGTGATACAGCACAATGAGGCTCCAATTCCTGTCAGTACACTTGTCCACACTAATCTCTTATTGTCTTTCATTTTATCCTTCTTTTCAATGTTCTGACGTATCTCTCCGGAGTACGGCAATCACAAGCCTGTATGATCGATTGGCCTCTCCGAAAAGATCCGTTATTATGTCGATATTGATATAATTGACTCTTTCTCAATAAGTTCAAAAAAAGGTGTTAGAAGTGGAAGATATTGCACAGACAATGTATAATGTATAGATTGTCCTACTCGGTTCGGAATTATGATGTGTCTGTCTCTGAGCTTTCGCAAATGTTGTGAAACAGCAGAGACATTCATCGAAAGAATATCACTGAGATCACAGACACACAATGCATCTTCGCGTGATAGCAAAAACAAAATTTTCAATCGCACCTTGTTGCCGGCCAATTGCAGAACCCCGGCCAACCATTCAAAGCTCTCGTCCAATCCCTCGACAGCGCTTCTGCAACCATTGATCTGCAACACATCTGCTTCCTCTCGTATGCAAGTATTGTCCATAATGCAAATATACATGATTTTAGCATTTAAGCAATTGCTAAAATGATGGGTCAAACTAATTGATACAATGCAATTTCCCAGGCTTAACACAATTACCACAGAAGTTAAACAGCTAAAATCATTATTATCGGGTCAGCATCGCGATATTTAACACAATTTTGTAATTTTATTATGAGCCCTCTGCGGTATCTGACTAATTCTACCAAATGAATTATTTTGGATGCGAAAGATCTATTTGATGGCCACCGCCCCTCCGGCTTCGGAGTTACTTTGCTGTCAAAGACATGATTATCATCACAAGACGATATTGTGTATGTTCGTTTTGCCTTGAAGCAATAGAACCAAAAGTTCAAGTTGCTTTAAAAGCTGCCCGCAAGCAGGCACCCGCGCCCGCGTAAAGCAACATGGCGCGCCCGCAGTGTAAACTGGCTTTCATCCTTGTAGAGAGTTTTTAATAATTGCCTCTCCGGCTACGGAGTTTTCGCGCGTCTTTTATAATTGCCTCTCCGGCTACGGAGTCAACATAGGGTTTTCATAATCACATGTTCGAACAAAGATGTGATTGTCACTAGACTATATGTTGTATGTTCGTTTTGCCTTGAAGCAAAAGAACCAAAAGTTCAAGTTGCTTTAAAAGCTGCCCGCAAGCAGGCACCCGCGCCCGCGTAAAGCAACATGGCGAGCCCGCAGTGTAAACTGGCTTTCATCC
>JAJRXG010000117.1 GCA_024276375.1 Bacteroidota bacterium
TATTGACTTGCTTAACAATGGCACCGCTACACTTACCAATGTGGTGGTTAGTGACCCATTGTTAACCCCATCTTCTAATACATGTCCTATATTGACTACCGGGCAGAGATGTATGTTGATAGGTTATTATATAGTCCCACAAGACAGTGTTGATAGTGGATCCATTACCAACAAAGCCACAGCTTCATCAGATCAACTTCCGGATACTCAGGATTCGGTAGCTATATCGATCCTTCCGATGGGTGATATCCAGTTGGTTAAGATGGGGGGAACACCCATGGATACCAATGGAGATGGTCTCATCGGCGCAGGAGACAGTATAATGTATAGTTTTGAAGTGTTCAATGTAGGCAATGTTACGCTTACCAATGTAGAAATTGTAGATCCATTGCTGGGAGGATCTATAGGTGTGATTGCTTCTTTAAGTCCGGGGCAATCTGATAATTCTATCACGGCATGGTACACTTTCTCCCAGTCAGATGTAGATGCAGGTGGAGTCATTAATTCTGCGATGGCCACAGGCCAAGACCCCAATGGAATGGATGTTACAGATACATCAGATGATGGTGATGAGACGACGGATACAGACGTGGATTCTGATACTGATCCGACAAATGACCCTACAGTGGTCACGATTGTTCCGATGGGCAATACAATAACTGACAAATCTATTCTTGCACTCAACGACGTAGATCTAAGCGAAGACATTTCCGCCGGCGATATTCTGACATTTATTATACATACTGTCAATACAGGCAACATCACACTCAACGGAGTAACCGTAAGAGATGCTATGTTAAATCCTAACATTGAGAACTGTGCTAGTCTTGCACCTAGAGATACTTGTACACTAGTAGGAACATATACGATCCTTCAATCGGATGTAGATGCGGGCAATTTGGAAAATATAGGAATTGGAGATTCTGATCAGACGGATCCCGATCCTGATATAGAGATAACGGCCATACCTACACCGAGTTTGGTGGTTTCTAAAGTACCTCCCACGTATATTGATAGTGATGGCAGCGGAGATATCAGCGAAGGTGACGTTTTGACTTATGTGATCACTGCCACCAACAATGGTACCTCTAATCTGACCAATGTGATGATTACAGATGACTTGATTACGCCTTCGAGCATTAGCCAAAGTCTCCTCAAACCGGATTCTACATTGATTCTTGTCGGGGATTATACGATCACTGCAGACGATGTTATGTCTGGTAGTGTGATCAATCATGCCAGTGCTACTAGCTTGCAGGCTCCCGGTTCTATGGACTCCGTGGAAGTATTGATACCACAACCTATGTCTTCACTTGTTAAGTCAGACCCTGTTTTGACGAATGATGCCGATGGCAGTGGAGATATTAGTGCTGGAGATCAAATATCCTATACCATCACATTTACCAATATAGGCACAGCCAATCTCACCGGAATTGTCATCAATGACAATCGAATCAATCCATCAGCCGAATCATGCACATTGTTGACACCGGGACAAAAATGTGAATTGACCGGAACATATATGGTGGCTTCTGCAGATGTTGTCAATGGAATGATCGAAAATATTGCCAATGCCAATAGCGTTCAGACCAATACAATATATGATACAGTGACGACGACTTTGCCCACACCGGCTCTTTCGTTGGACAAATTAACACCGGTTCTCACCGGAGATGTAGATCAATCTCTGGATATCAGCCCTGGAGATACACTGACATATACGATTATCGCCAATAACTCCGGTAGTGCGAATTTGACCAATGTTGTTGTAAGTGATCCAAAGATTGAACCTAGTTCCATGTTATGTGCTAACCTCGCTCCCGGAGAGGATTGTATATTGACGGGATACTATGTTGTATTGCCCTCGGATATGGGTGGCAATATTGCCAATACAGCATCTGTGGTTTCAGACCAAGTGATAGATCCCGTTCAGGATTCTATCATGGTTTTGGTTACTGAGGCCGATGTTGCTATCGTCAAGAGCGCACCAATTCTACTTCCTGGCAATGATCTGGATGGAAGTGGGGATATTAGTATTGGTGATATACTTACATATACCGTAGTGGCCACTAACATTTCTGGAGATGCACCCGGTGGAGGCAATTTGAGCAATGTTGTCGTAACGGATCCACTGCTTTCTCCGGATTCGATGGTATGTGCATTGCTTCGACCTATGGAGTCCTGTACACTTACAGGGACATATGTAGTACAAGATTCAGATGTCGCCAATGGTAGTATCTTAAATGAGGGGACAGTGACTACAACGAGATTGCCGAATCCCAAAACTGACGATCATATGGTGATTGTTCCCCAACCGATCATGAATATAGAGAAGAGCCAACCACGGCTATTGTTAGACAATGATAGAAGTGAGGATATTAGCTTAGGTGATGTAGTGGAATATGTTGTTGTAGTAAAAAATATCGGCACGGCCAATTTGACCAATGTCGTTATTACAGATGACCTTATCTCTCCTGCCAGTGAGAGCTGTCCACTTGTAACTGTAGGAGACAGTTGTATCTTAACAGGTACTTATACCATTACACAAGCTGATATGGATTTAGGTATCATAGACAATATGGCAAATGCCACAAGTGTGCAAGCACCTTCTGTATCTGTTTCAAGCTCTTCCTTGCTACCGCAACCACAGATGGATGTTTCTAAAACCTCCCCAATCATTGTTTCGGATGCCGACGGGAGTATGGATCTCAGTGCCGGAGATATTGTTGAGTACACCGTTACTGTTGTCAATACTGGCACATCCAATCTTTCTAATGTAATCATCAATGATCCTACTATATTGCCAAGTTCTACATTGTGTGATCTGCTTAAGCCGGGCGAGACATGCCAATTGGTAGGCAATCAGGTTGTAACATCAGATGATGTGGACAATGGATTGCTGTCTAATACGGCTTATGTTACCAATAATCAGACAGACCCAATCGAAGAAACAATCGATGCGACTTTACCAACACCTGCTCTAATGGTCGTTAAGTCTGATCCTGTCCATATAGATGTAGATGGAAGTGGCAATATCAGTCAGGGAGATATCTTTAGATATACGGTGACTGCCACCAATATCGGTACTGCCAATCTCACTCAAGTCGTTGTTACGGACAATCTCTTAAATCCTTCTCAGGAGACTTGTACGTTCATTGCTAAAGGAGGGGGAACATGTGTATTGGTCGGTGAGTATGTATTAACATTGGAAGATGTGAATAGTGGCAACTTTGAAAATATAGCTAATGTCGTAAGTATGCAATCGCCACCATCTGCTGATACTTTGGAAACTCAGATACCCGAAGATCCTAGATTGGAGCTCACCAAATTGGCTCGACCTGTATCGGATGGCAATGGTGATGGTGTGATTGGTGCAGGAGACACCATATTCTATGACTTTTCAATTGTGAATGTTGGTAATGTTACTATAGACCTCATGAGTATTTCAGATACTTTGATTATGGGCATTGGCGGAGTTGGCGGTGCTTTGAATCCGGGAGAAAAGAACAGCACTTTTAGCGGATACTATATTATTACTCAGCCCGATGTCGATGCGGGAGGTGTGCTTAATAGTGCCATAGTCAGTGGACAATCAGCTGGAGGAACTCCTGTGAGTGACGTTTCTGATGATGGAGATAGAACTACAGATACAGATAGAGATCCTGATTCTGATCCGACCAATGACCCGACTTATGTAAGTATTTTTCCAGATCCTAGGATCAACATTTCAAAACAATTGGTACAATCCATTCAATTGGAGAATGGGGATGTTCTTCTTATGTTTCAGATGACCATTGCCAATAGTGGCAACATAATCTTGAGTCCTATAGAAGTTAGAGATGCATTGACTTTCTTGCCAGCTGCCGATCCTATCGATCAGAACATAAGTATCACTGTAGAAAATATTGATGCAGAACGCATCAGCGAAGGAACATATAGTGGCAATAGTATCGGTTTTGATGGTATTGCCAATGATCGATTGTTTTACGATGATACAGGCATCATTAATCCGGGCGAGCGATTTTCCGTATTGCTGAGTGTAGAAGTGTCACCCGATATTATCATTGATGCATTTCCTGAAACAGAAACGCTCAATCAAGCAGAAGCCAGCGGAAGTTTTAGAGACTCAGAAGGAAACGAATTGACCGAGCTCGTTAATATGATTGGGAACACTGTTGATATGTCTGACGATGGGGCAGACCCCCTTACTGATAATAATAGCGGTGGATTCGATGATCCCACAGTAATATTGTTGCCGAGGATTACACTTCTGAAAGAAGTTGTCAATATAGAGGCTTCAGGTGATATGGGGAGTTTTGATGTGACTTTTGGGTTTACTCTAGAAAATACCGGTATGACTCCAGTTACGGATATATGCCTGATGGATGATATGTTTGCCTCATTTGGAGATAAATTTGTTGGTATTCCCGAGCCCGGGATGATTGTCCAATCTGATGCTGCAATAGATCCGATAATAAATGCTTCATTTGATGGTTTTAGTGATCAGAATATAACGGATTGTAATAGTGGATTGCTTGAGATAGGGCAGTCTGTTACAATATATCAAAAGGTAACTCTACTACCGGGTTTAGAAGGAGTGGAGAATATAGCCGAGGTTCATGCCTTGGGAGATATAGGATCGGGACTTTCAGCATCTGCTGCAGCCTCTTCCGTTGCAGGATTTGGAGCTTGTGGAGGTTCGTTGGCTTGTCCTTCTATTATAAATGTTACGATTGATCCAGTAACTTGTACCTTCCAGTTCACTAGAGAACTATTGGGGGCAGGATATGACGGGTTGTTTATTGGTCTTGAATTGTTTGATGAAAGTGGTACAGAGTATTACGGCAATGAGCTGTCGGAAAACCAAGCGGGAGAATCTTACCAATATAAAGTTTATGATCTGTGCACCGGTTTATTCTGTTGGGGTACTATTCAGTTGGAACATAAGGATATTCCTGATCCAATTGAAATTGATTCTTTGTCATTGATGTGCGGTTTTGAATCACCGGATGAGATTTTATTGACGCTGCAAGATGCTCAAACGATAATCTCAGATGGATGTTATCCTGAGATAATAGACTTGAAACTCGTGGTAGATACTCTGACGAACAATGTGTCTTGTGGTGCAATGGAGATATATCGCGAAGTAAGTGGAAAGATTAATCTGGACGGTACAATAAGGGACGCAATTCTGTTTTATCAAAATATCGAAGTCACTCCCATTACTAAAAATATGATCACGGGGCCTATAGGTTCTGGTCTGTCGGGTTTTGTGAAGGACAGTGTGTTGGTGATCAACTGTACTGATGATACAGAACCAGAAGGGATAGCGGACAAATATGGTATTCCTGCGGCATATCCCTACGTATTAAAAGATTCGGTATATGAAGAGAGAATTTTGCAACGTACCACTGTGCTTCGAGATACAATACAAAAGAAATTATTAGTCAATGGACTGTGGGTTGTCTTTGATGTTATAGAAAAACGCGATAGCATTTATTACGACACATTGGCTATGGCGAGTCCGCAATATATCCCAATCACAGATCCTAGGATCTGTAATTGGTCAGTGAAGAAGACAGACAAGTACTTTGCAGGTTGCCTTGGAGATAGTTCAAAGATCGAACGTACTTGGTCGCTTGTGGATTGGTGTTTTGGAAGTACGGCAGAATTTGTCCAGTGGATTACGATTTCGGATATTCCAGGACCTCAATTGCGCGATTTTGTCCGTTATACAGTTCCTATTAGTCCGTGGAAATGTAGTGCTACCTTGAAGTTGCCTGATTTGATTGCCCAAGAAGGTTGTAGTACAACCAATATAAGATGGCAAGTTTCGGCAGGTACTGTCAGGGATGGATATTTGAGTGATTTATGGATAGAAGAGAGTCCTGTCCAAGTGATTGGTATAGCGACTACTTCATGTGGTATAGAAAAGCGTGACACCTTCATTGTTGATGTGATTGATGATTCGCCACCAATCGTTGTAGCCAGGGATGCAATCAATGTTACGATCAATAGTGTTTATGGTGCGGATGAATCCTCCGGAGCAAATTCGAAAGTAGCGGTTACCGTCCAATCAATCGACCAAGGTAGTCACGATTCGTCGTGTGGCACGATTTCTACTTGCATTTTAAGAAAAGAAGATTACGATGCAGGGCCGGTAATACTTGCGGATGGAGACATACTGTATGTCGATGGACAAATGGCATATAAAGCCACCAATTCTTGTTATTACAGGGAGTATGAAGAAGTCATCTTGGATTATAAGGGATATGAAGTAGATCGTGTAGTACATGCTTTTGTCACTTGTGCTCCACAGGTTAAGTATTGTTGTGAAGATATCGGACAAGAGCAAAACATTGCCCTCTTGGTAACAGATCAATGGGGTCTCACCAGTGTGGGATGGACGCGTGTAGTGGTAGAGGAAAAAGCAGTTATATCATGTGAAGATCGTCGATTTGTTCTATCATGTGATGATGATTATAGTGTTGATGCACTCGGCGGTATTCCGTATCGCAGCAATTCTTGCTATCCTGTTGATATCACATATGAAGATGAAACAGATGTTGATGCTTGTGGCAACGGAAGCATTTTGAGAAAGTGGATGATGAATGAAGATGTTGTGTGTTATGATTATATTATTCTGGAGACAACACCACGGTTTGACCCTTATTTGATCAAGTGGCCTCGACATTATAATGGAGGCTTCGAGTATGGAGTGTCAAGAGAATGTCTTTATGATGAAAAAGAGAAAGTCTATTACGAGAAGGAATACTCCACCTTGGTTCCAATGGCCGAGTCCTTTACGTGTTCAGTAGGAGAAATAGCCTTGCAACCTACGTGGTGTGATACTTCGTGTATATTGCTAGGGATGACTTATGAAGATGTTGAGATACCTACAACAGAGACTTGTCTCAAAGTCATCCGTCGATGGACGATAATAGACTGGTGCACCTATAATAGCAATGCCGATGTGCCGGACGATGCCAATGATACTTCAGTAGATCGGTTTAGAGCCGTAGATGACACTTGGTTATTGGGGACTGAGTGTGAAGATTGTGATCATCGGAGTGGGACATCCGAACCCATTTATTTTAGATACGACTATGTAGATCGTGATGGGTATTACACATTTGATCAAATCATAAAAATTAAAGATGATCTCGCTCCGGAAATCATAGCCAGTGAAATAGAGATCGTTGCTATCACCGATGGTGCTCGATCCAAAGGCGACAATACGGATGACTGTTCGGCGGATCGGACCATTTCAGTCCAAGCAGTGGATTCATGTGGTGGTACGCTTACACTCAATACATTGGTGTGGTGGATTGAAATACGAGATAGCGCGACAAATCAATTGATTGAATCGTATGCACTCGAAGGAGGTGAAGTAAGTGTTCGTTCGGGTATCGGTAGGCCGGGGGATGTGCATTATATATCTTGGAATGTCAATGATGGATGTGGCAATCACTCGACAGTGAGAACAAAGGTTGCGTTTGTCGATGAAAAAGACCCGACTCCTCTCTGCATTAAGGATATCACAACAACTGTGATGAATACAGATGGATCAGTAACCATCTGGGCGAGTGATTATGACAATGGATCTTATGACAATTGTTCAGAAACAGAAGTATTTTTCAAGGATTCGACAGGTACAATGCAGCAAAGTCTTTCATTTGACTGTGATACCTGGAATACTTTTAATGGACAGACTTCTATTGAAGAAATCAAAGTCTGGGTGAGAGATGTTTATGGCAATGAGGACTTTTGTACGGTGACGTTGCGTATCCAAGACAACAGTGATATCTGTCCAGATGTCAATGCAGGTGCGGTGGCCATGATCTCTGGCGAACTTCGAACCGAATATGACGAGATGATTCAAAATGCCGAAGTACAATTAGAGCATACTTCTAGGAAAATGACGACGCAGAGCGATGGAGAGTATGCTTTTCCTCAAACTGTGATGTATCAAGAGTATCGCATTGCTTCTTATAAGGATGGAGATGACTTAAATGGGATATCGAGTATAGATATTGTTATGATTCAGCGACATCTATTGAGGGAACAGTTGCTCACTAGCCCATACAAAGTGATAGCAGCGGATATCAACAATGATCAACGCATATCGGCGTTAGACCTCGTTCAACTTCGACAATTGTTGTTGGGATTAAATGATGAGTTCTTGGATAATCGCAGTTGGAGATTTGTGGACGCTAAGCAAAAATTTGAGGATCCTATGAACCCTTGGCCATTCTTAGAAAAATTGGATGTTTCATACTTGGATTATGATCGTTATGATGAGGATTTTATAGGTGTAAAGATTGGCGATGTTAGCGGTGATGCCTCCGCCAATAATAATAAGAACCGCAATGCTAATACAAGTCGAGATATAGAGTTGATTATACAAGATGAAGTGGTGTTGAGTGGCGAAAGAGTAACAGTACCTCTCACAATGGAATTGGATGAAGCTCTGTTGGCATATCAATTTACACTTTCTCATCCGGGATTGAAGGTAGTAAATGTGAAGTCAATATCGGAGGACGAAGTTGCCTTGGGACACTTGACAGAATCTATGACTACCTTTGTTTGGTCAGCATCCCAAGCCCTAGATCATCCAGGTATATTGGCGGAGATAGAATTTGAAGTTGTCGATAACGTTGATTTGCGTTCGTCTATTGAAATACATTCTCAGGTGACAAATGCGAGGATCTATACGAGTAGGGAAGAAGCATATGGTATCACAACAAAGTGGTTAGACGAGGTGATATCCAGTGACCATTCCAGACTTGAACAGAATTTACCAAACCCATTCAAGGACGAAACATCAATAGATTTCTACCTTGCAAATAGTGGGGATGCTACGGTATCCATATTTGATATTTCCGGACGCAAAATCTATGAGCATAAAGCATTCTATGCTAAAGGCAATCATGCGATTGAAATATCAAACGAAGATATTGGCGGAATTAATGGTGTTTATTACTATCAATTGGAAGTTGGAGATTTCATAGACAAGAAGAAAATGATTCTTATTGAATAGATTCTCCTTTTTGGGAATATTGAGCAATAACCAGAGGGAAGATTTATTCCAACATATAGACAAAAGTGTTAATATGATTTGAATATTATGTCAAATAGCTAGCATTTGGAAGGGATTACCGAGATTTGTTAGAGGGTGTAATGTTGATTAGCCTGTCATTATGGTGTACTAAAAACCCCGATAATGAGACGAATTCAGTCACGGCTAGGTGCTAACAACAGCACTAGTCATGAGCTTGAGAAATTTGCCTTTTTTGCCTTGATATTTATAATGGCATTTGCGGCAGCATATCAAGCTCGTATGATCTAATCTCACAAAGATTTTATTGTGAGATAAACCAAAGTGATTGGCATATGTGATGAGCCCGAA
>JAJRXG010000118.1 GCA_024276375.1 Bacteroidota bacterium
CAATAGCAGTTTTTATCATTTAGTGGGGCTTCCTGACAATGCCGTCAAGGAGGGCTTTCAACGTATCGAAGCAGCAATTAAGAATATCGGATACGAGATGAAGCGCCTCAAACTAACTATTAATCTTGCCCCGGCTGACATCCGCAAAGAAGGTTCCGCTTATGACTTACCCATTGCATTGGGCGTCCTCGGTGCTACCAAACAAATCGGTTCGGAACGTATGTCTGAATACTTGTTTATGGGAGAGTTAGCACTTGATGGACAACTTCGCCCAATCAAAGGTGCCTTGCCGATCGCCATTGAAGCGCGTAAGAAGGGGTATCGAGGATTTATTCTTCCCAAAGCAAATGCCCGTGAAGCCGCAATTGTTAGCGATTTGAAGGTATATGGCATCGATAATCTTATCGATGCAGTAGAGTTTTTGGAAGGAAGCAAAGTCTTATGCGAAACAGACCTCGATACACGAGAGGCTTTTGAGGAGGATCAACAGGTTTTTCCTGTGGACTTTTCAGATGTTCAAGGGCAAGAAAATATCAAGAGAGCCTTGGAAATAGCTGCTGCCGGAGGGCATAATGCTATTTTAATTGGTCCTCCCGGTGCAGGAAAAACAATGTTGGCCAAGCGATTGCCCGGCATACTTCCTCCGCTTAGCCTACACGAGGCGTTAGAAGTCACCAAAATTCATTCTGTCTGTGGCCTCTTGGGAGAGAATGCTGCCTTGATTGCCAATCGCCCATTTAGGTCTCCCCATCATACCATTAGTGATGTCGCACTAGTGGGAGGAGGATCCCTCGCCAATCCGGGGGAAATATCTCTTGCACACAATGGTGTTTTGTTTCTGGATGAATTGCCCGAGTTCAAACGATCCGTTCTAGAAGTGATGCGTCAGCCCATGGAAGAACGAAAAGTAACCATCTCCAGAGCTCGTGTCACCGTGGATTATCCTTCTTCATTTATGCTCGTTGCCTCGATGAATCCTTGCCCCTGTGGGTTCTATAATCACCCAGATAAGGATTGTGTCTGCGGCCCCGGTATAGTCAAAAAGTATCTATCCAAAATATCAGGTCCCCTACTAGACCGGATTGATCTTCATGTTGAGGTAACTCCTGTATCTTATGAAGAGTTGAGCGCTGCAGAACACAACTCTGAAAGCAGTGCTGATATTCGTAAACGTGTCAAGGCAGCACGAGAGATACAAGTAGAAAGATTTTTATCCTTCAAGGATATCAATTGCAATGCCCAGATGCCCAGCCGTATGGTGCGGGAGATATGTGTACTCGACCAAGCCAGCCAAATGCTCTTAAAAACGGCTATGAAACGTCTGCAACTTTCGGCGAGAGCTTATGACCGAATCCTGAAAGTAGCTCGGACAAGCGCAGACCTTGCTGGGAGCAAAGAGATCAAGATGGAACACCTTGCTGAAGCCATACAATATCGAAGTCTGGATCGAGAAAGTTGGGCAGGATAAAAAAGATTTTACCAATTTTGGTTTCATGTAGAGAAAAACCCCCAGTATAAAGCCTTAAAAAGCACCGCTTTAGTTACGTTTTTAAAAAATAAGGCAACCAAACATATTTAAAACTTTTATATATAAAAAATTGTATATATATTGCAGGCTAATTAGTTTGAGGGGCAATTCACATCCTTGAAAGCTCTATAAGACATATGACAAAACGTCAAGAAGAAGTAGTTTTCTTATTTTGAGACCTTAGTCGAAAGAGCCTGAGTTTGGTAGCAAACTTGGGCTTTTTAATATCAGCCTTTCATCAACCACTAAGTGTCAAAGGTGATTTCAACTACATCTGTTGTTGCTCTACTCTGGCACACAAGAACATAGCCTTCTTTTATTTCCGAATCATCAAGGGCATAGCAAGCATCCATCACCACACTTCCCTTTAGAACTTTTCCGATACAAGTAGAACAAGCACCACTCGTGCAGCTATACGGAGCATCAATTTTTTCATCTATTAGGACATCAAGAATGGTTTTGTCAGCCGGAACTTTTACCTGATACTCTTTGCCCGACAGATATATTTTCACATTGCTGTCAACAGCATTGCTGAGTCCTGCTGTCGGCGCAGAAGCTACAGAGAAATGCTCTGTATGAAGGTAGTCACTATCGATGTTTTTACTTTCCAGATGATCTATGATCGTGTCAATCATCGCTCCGGGGCCACAGACGAAGTAATGAGACGCTCTTCCAACGGGGGGATTCTCATTCAAAAACCGATCGATCATAGCATTGTCAATTCTTCCTTGCCAACCTGTCCATGAGACGATTCCCTTAGAAAAAAATCCTTTTAATCCGCCTTTCTTATCCCGGTTGGGTTTACTTAGGGTATGGCGCAAGATAAATTGTCCTTGATACCGCCGGCTCAAAGACTCCAATTGAGATTTAAAAATAATGGAATCTTCATGCCGATTGCCGTAAAGGAGATAACAGTGACTTTTTGGTTCTTCTTCTAAGAGCGTTTTAATCAAAGAAATTGCAGGTGTGATACCACTACCGGCTACAAAAAAGTAAAAGTCGCGATGACCTTCTACCCTTGTGTCAATGACAAACTTACCCTCCGGAATCATGACTTCTACTTCATTGCCATCCATAAGATGATCATTGATATGGTTGGAGACGAGACCTTTAGGGACGCGTTTTACATTGACTCCTAAGAGATCGTCATGTGGACTTACACAGATGGAATATGCGCGTCGGACTTCTTGCCCCTCTATCTGAAATTTTAGAGTCAGATACTGTCCTGCTTTAAAAGCATAGGCCTCTTTTAATCCTTCAGGAACATCAAAGAACACGCTTTTGGATTGCGGCGTTTCAGAAACTATTTTAGATACGGTCAATGTATGGAATAACTGACTCATGATTCACTATATTTTTGTGAGCGCAAAAGTACGCTTAAAAGTGTATTGCGATTCTTGTTACAAGGCACTTTTTCCCAGCATTAACAAGCCAAATAGAATAAGTGCTATCCCTGCGATTTTGTTGATGGTAGTAAGCAGCGTCTCTGTGATTCGATTTCTGATCCATTTAGCCATAAAAACTTTGAGCGAATCTGTAACTATGATTGTCCCGATCACACTACTTAGATAAATAGTGGCTTCGCTGTCTGACAAAAGCCTTGTTAAAATACGGGTCGAGATCAGACTAATCCAAAAAATTATGGTAAAAGGATTAATAGTATTGACCAAAAACCCTTGGAGCCATAATCGAAAATATCCTTGTGCTCCTAAACTTTTGTCCGCAAACCGAATCAACCCTTTCTTTACAAAGGTTGTCATACCGACACCTATCAAAACAAGGCCTCCGACAAGACCAATCCAAAAAACAAATCCTTTGCTTTCAATAAAAGGAGAAATATGTCGCATGAAGTTCAGCGCAAAGTAAACGATGATTACGTCACTTATCCATATACCACTCGCCGCCATTAAGCCTGCACGAGCACCCCGTTCTATAGAAGCCTGTATAAGAACGATAAAAATAGGACCTAAGAGAATCGATAGTCCAAGACCCATTAATATACCTTCCAGAACAAACTCCATCAGCTATATACAGTGAGCACCAAATTTCTGCGATGAGGTCGGTCGCGAAATTCACATAAATAGATACCTTGCCAGATACCAAGATGTAATCGACGATTTTTGATAGGTATTGTGACTGAAGATCCCACGAGACTAGCTTTTATATGTGCAGGCATATCATCCACTCCTTCCATGTCATGTGTTACAAAGGGCATCTGTTCGGGAACGATGTGATTCAAAAAAGATTCAAAATCAACAAGGACAGATGGATCGGCATTTTCATTTATTGTAAGACCTGCTGATGTATGCAAAATATGTACGTTCAGCAACCCGATATCTGGTTTCACACCCAATGCATCAGCAATGTAGTGAGTGATAATATGGAAACCCCGGGACAATTTTGGCAACTCGATTTCTATTTGTTCGATCATAAAGGACAAGGTAAGGCCAACGAATAAAACTTCAATTTATAAATCTATTTATTATTTTGTTACTATTCAGGAGGGTGCTTTTGAGATAAAAAAAGGCAGTTTTTTCGTCAGATGACGCTTATTTTTTGAGGCATAGCAGCGCTACGGCGAAAAAATAGCGAAAATATGACGGGAAAAGTGTTTTTTTTAGCCAAAATGACGGCTACCTGAATAGTAACATTATTTTACACAGATGAAAAAAATCGAAACAGGTGAAGATTACATAAGTTCACTGAAAAACCGTGATTTAAGCATATACCTTTTGGGTCAATTGGTTGAAGATCCAACGGAACATCCCATCATACGGCCTTCTATCAATGCACTCGCTAAAACCTATGATCTGGCTCACGATGCTCCGGAGTTGGGGTCTGTTATCTCTCCCTTTACCGGAGAGCCGGTAAGCAGATTTTTACATATTTGCACTTCTGTACAAGACCTGGTCAATCAGAACAAGATGCAGCGCAGATTGGGTCAATTAACAGGAACTTGCTTTCAACGATGTGTAGGAATGGATGCCTTCAATGCATTGTATTCTGTAACATATGAAATAGATCAGTCCTACAATACGGATTACCATGCAAGACTCAAGTCTTTTTTGCATATGATACATCGATACAACCTTGTCATCGGTGGCGCAATGACCGATGTCAAAGGAGATAGGCGGCTTCCTCCTCATGAGCAAGAGGAGATGTATGTAAGAGTCACAAAGCGCGATAAACAAGGGGTATATGTTACCGGAGCCAAGGCACATCAGACAGGATGTATCAACAGTCACTGGATTATAGTCATGCCTACGATACGATTGGGAGAAAGGGATAAGAATTTTGCGATCGTTGGAGCTATACCGGTTGAAGCAAGCGGTATAACCTATATTTATGGCCACCAATCTTGTGACTTGCGGAGTATGGACAAGGGCTCATTGGATGTGGGCAACGCCCAGTACTCGGGGCAAGAAGCTATGATCATATTTGAAGATGTATTTATTCCACATGAATACATTTTCATGAATGGAGAGTACGATTATGCGGCACTATTAGTAGAGAGGTTTACAGCCTATCATAGAAGAAGTTATGTCTGCAAAAGCGGGGTAGGTGATGTTTTGATAGGTGCCGCCGCAGCCATATCCGAGATGAATGGAGTACCTCATGCCTCGCATATTAAAGATAAGTTGGTTGAAATGACACATCTTAATGAAACCATTTATGGTGTGGGAATTGCAGCTTCTTATCAGGGGTATCGTACGGAGGCAGGAAATTATATATGTGATGATATGTTGGCCAATATCTGCAAGCATCATGTCACCAAGATTCCATATGAGATGGGGCGATTAGCTCAAGACTTGGCTGGTGGACTTGTTGCTACGATGCCATCGGAACAAGACATCAATCATCCGGCGCTAAAGGCTTTGCTCAAAAAGTATTTGCAAGGATCTAAAACAGTGCCAACCGAAGATCGTCTGCGTATGCTCAGACTTATAGAAAACATGACTTTGGGTAGAAATGCAGTTGGCTATTTGACAGAAAGCATGCATGGCGCAGGCTCTCCACAAGCACAACGGATTCAGATTTTACGCACTATGCAGTTGGAGTATAAGAAGCGATTGGCTTATGTTTTGGCAGGTATTGATGAAGCAACGGATGGCCATTCTGCAATAGAGGAACTCAGTGGTTATTTTGAGCGAGTATTTGAACTAGAATAGGGCAAAAAAGTAAGTACTCCGTACCAATTCAATATTTACCCTCAAAGTTTATTTCATCATTCCATAGCGTCCCCGCTCGACAGATGCAGACAGGTAAAAGGCGCTTCGAAAATATAGAAATACCTTTTTTCTACCTTTTAGCCCACTGCAAAATCCGACTATTCACACCCAAATGAATATTTTTTCCGGTTCAATGATGCCTGAGCACTTGCTGAGCAAAGTAAAAGGATCCCTCAGACCAAACATTTTGGGCTTTGTGAGTTCGGAGTGGGTTCAACCCTTTTTAACCTCCAAAGTCATCAAAGGCAATCTTGTCTTCCGGTACGCCCAGCTTGTCCAATGTAGTAAGAACTGATTGATTCATCATGGGAGGGCCGCAGAAGTAATACTCTATCTCTTCGGGTTCCGGGTGATCCTTTAGATATTGTTCATAACATACTTGCATTATGTATCCCTGAAAACCATCACCAGGAGCATCGATATTTTCCTTTACTTGCCAATTGTCTTCTTCAAGAGGGTTGTCCAAAGCAACATAAAATCGAAAATTTGGAAAGTTCTTTTCGATCTCTCTAAATTGATCTATGTAAAAAAGCTCTCTTTTCGTTCTTCCTCCATACCAATATGAAACTTTGCGATCCGTGACTTTCAAGGTATGAAATAAATGGAATAAATGAGATCGCAATGGAGCCATTCCTGCTCCCCCACCGATGTAAACCATCTCGTGTTTGGTTTCCTTTATAAAAAACTCTCCATAGGGACCGGAGATCGTACATTTATCTCCGGGGTTGAGGCTAAAGACATAAGAAGAACATATCCCCGGATTGACATCCATCCACCCGCCTTTTTTTCTGTCAAATGGTGGTGTTGCAATTCTGATATTCAATTTGACAATATTTCCCTCTGCGGGATGATTGGCCATCGAATAGGCTCGAAACTGAGGTTCTTCATTCACCATTTTGAGATCCCAAAGTTTAAATTTATCCCATTCGGATTTAAACTTATCGGGAACATCATGAAATTCAGGATGTGCCGTGATGTCCATATCCTTAAAGTTGACGGTGATTTCGGGCACATCGATTTGTACATATCCTCCGGATTCGAAGTCTAGTGTTTCCCCCTCCGGAAGCCTCACTACAAACTCCTTGATAAAAGAAGCTACATTATAATTGGATACAACTTCACACTCCCATTTCTTGATACCAAATACTTCTTCAGGAACCCGGATTTCCATATCCTCCCGTACTTTCACTTGACAAGCTAAACGCTTGTGCTCTGCCGCTTCTTTTCTGGTCAAGTGATTCATCTCCGTGGGCAACACATCGCCACCACCCGAATCAACATGACATTCACACATGGCACACGTGCCACCACCACCACAAGCAGAGGGAAGAAAAATATCTTTATCAGCCAAGGCCGAAAGCAAAGTCCCTCCCGGTTTGGTCACTAAGGGATGTTCTGTATCTCCATTGACAACAATTTTTATATCACCTTGTGGGACCAATTTTTTGTTGGCATAAAGAAGTATATAAGACAAGCCCAAAATAACTGAGCTAAAAATTAAAACGGCATATAATATGATCATGCAATTATGATTTTACCTTATAACTTTAAATTAAATCTTTCATTTTATCAGTTGCCAATAGCAGATGGATCGATTCCCAATAAACTCAAAAAAGCCATCCCCATTAGTCCGGTAAGTAGAAAAGCCATCCCCAATCCTCTCATCGGTGCAGGAACGGCGGAGTATTTAATCTTTTCGCGGATTGCAGCTAGCGCCACAATGGCCAGAAACCATCCAAATCCTCCTCCCAAACCAAAAGCAACCGACTCTCCAAAATTATACTCCCTAGAAACCATAAACAATGACCCTCCCAATATCGCGCAGTTAACAGTGATCAGGGGAAGAAAGATCCCTAAAGAATTGTACAAGGCAGGACTCATTTTTTCTATAATCATCTCTACCAATTGTACCATCGATGCAATCACTGCAATAAAAAGAATGAATCGTAGAAATGTTAAATCCTGCCCCAAAATACCGCCCTCCTCCAGAAGGAATGTATTGATTAACCAGTTGATCGGCATGGTAATACCCAATACGAATATAACCGCCAAACCCAATCCAAATGCCGTTTTTAGCGTCTTGGATACTGCGAGAAAAGAACACATCCCCAAAAAGTAGGAAAGAATGAGATTTTCTATAAATGAGGCCTTTATAAATATGTTTACTAATTCCACAATGCGTATGATTTAGGAGACGTCAATTAATTTTTGATTGTAAGATCTGTGTACCCAGATCATAATGGCGATCAGGAACATGGCAGATGCCGGTAACACCATGAGGTTGTTGTTTTGATACCAACTCATAAAAGCTACTTCTTGCGTGTTGATGAGCGCCTCAGAACTTGACCCTATCAATTTATATCCCAACACAGAACCTTTGCCCAACAACTCTCGAAAAAAAGATACTATGATCAATATAATACCATACCCCATACCATTGCCCACGCCATCGAGAAACGATTTCCATGGCGTATTGGCCATGGCAAAAGCTTCTAAACGCCCCATTACAATACAATTGGTAATGATTAGACCGATAAATACTGACAACTGCTTATATATAGGATAATCTACCGCCTTTAGTGTCAATTCTACTACGGTGACAAGCGTCGCAATGATCACCAGTTGCACGATCATACGGACTTCTTTAGGGATCGACTTTCGCAGCAACGAAGTAAACAGATTGGAAAAAGCCGTAACAAATACAACAGCGATGGCCATTATAATCGATGGCTTCATCAATGTCGTTACAGCAAGAGCACTACAGATACCCAATACCTGAACAGTTATCGGGTTATTGTCGTTCAGAGGATCCGTGAGCAGCTTTCGTTCTTTTTTTCCAAAAGCAAACACCGCTTCTTTTTTTATCGTTGTTTCAGCCATATTTGACTACTTATATATTATTGCAAAGATTCAAAATAAGGTAAATAATTAGAGATACCATCATACAACATTTGTGTGACGCCCACACATGTCACCGTAGCTCCGGATATGGCATCTACTTCGTATCGTGGGTTCTTTGCTCCCCCTTTTCTCACAACTATTGAAGTAAATTTTCCCTCTTGGTCATAGATGCTCTTTCCTTCAAATTGTTTGCTAAACTCTGGATTGTCTTTGATCTCCGCACCGAGACCGGCCGTTTCTGCTTGATGATCAAAGGAGGCTCCTAATACAGTCGAAAAGTCATCTTTTATGGCAATATTGCCCCAGATTTCATCCCAAAGTCCATTGCCTCGAATACTGATAATGTACACTTTTTGTCCATTCTTTTCATACACAAAGACCGGAAAAAACCGTTCCTCAACAGGACGCTTTTTCTCTTTTTTCATGTCAATATGCTCCGCCATTCCGCCACGATAACCTCTAGCTATTACCGCCTCCTTTGAGACGGGATTGCCCTCGTAATCAACCACATATTGCGTTATGTTTTGATCAAAAATGGTAAGCACTTCATCGTCGGGGAGATCATCCGCTTTTACGTTGTCTCCCAACTGAGATTGAACGGCGGCAAGAATCGCTTTTTTGTTAAAAATAGCCTCATTCTTCATGTGAATAGGCTTGAGAACAGTGTTCATACTCGACAATACCAATGCAACGACGACCGTCATGATGAGTACGAATGTGTATATATATCTTGTACTACGCACGAGCTAATCTTTTTGAGATGTGTGAATTAAGTACTAATCTATCCAATAGTGGTGCGAAGGTGTTCATAAAAATGATCGCCAACATCCATCCTTCGGGATATGCAGGATTGAGTACCCTAATTATAATACCTATAAATCCTATTAAAAAGCCGTAAGCGATTTTTCCCGTAGTGGTGCTCGCCGCAGTTACGGGATCCGTTGCCATAAAGGCCATGGCGAAGAAAAAACTTCCCATGTAAAACTGGTAATACCACGGAACAGACATAAATGGCGTGGCATCCCATGCATTGAGAAGCATACTCATAAATGCCGCTCCAACGATCATGCTCAACATGATTCTCCAACTGGCAATTCCCGTAAATATTAAGAACAACCCTCCTAAGATGATAAACAATTTGGGCGTTTCTCCTATTGATCCTGGAATCGCTCCCCACCACATTTGGCTGGGAGGATAAACCGCTGTCACTGCATCCCATCCTCCTTGATAAGCCAAAGCCAACGGTGTCGCCCCCGTAAATCCATCTACAATCGCCCCGCCACTGTTGAAGCCTTCGAGCCCCATCCAACCAAAAACTGTATTGAACATATCATGAGCCCATCCATATATCGGCGTTGCTCCGGAGACCACTTCGTCAAAACCCGACACCCAGACATTATCTCCTGAAATAGTGGTAGGATAAGCAAAAAATACAAAAAGACGTGCCATTAAAGCCACATTCCACACATTCATCCCCGTTCCTCCAAAAGCCTCTTTGACCAAGATAACTGCAAAAGCTACGGATAAGACAAGTATCCAGATCGGCAAATCCGGTGGCATAATTAACGGAATTAAAGCCCCGGAGACCAAAAATCCTTCTTCCACGGCATGTCCACGTTTAGCAGCATACCATATCTCTATACCCAAACCGACAACATTGGTCACAACAAACAGTGGAAGAAACTTAATGAGACCATGGACAAGCTTTAAATGAAACCCTTCGAAAAATCCCAGATATTGTCCCATCGCCACAAAGTGTTGATGACCTATATTGTAAGTGCCAAATAAGAAACACAACTGCATGGCTATAACGACATATATCATCGTGCGCTTGAGATCCATTCCATCCTTGATATGCGTACCCCCTTTAGCGGTATTACTGGGAGTATAGAGAAAAGTAAACACAGCATCATACAATGTATGAAGTATCGGTTTCTTTTTCTTGTCCGGCTCCAGTCCTTTAATTTTATCGAGCAATCCCATTATATATACTCCTGGTTTTTGTGATCTTAAAATTATCCCTGCTCCCGAATCATATCGAGACCATCTCTTAATATACTTTGCAATGGTTGTTTTGAAGTGCAAGTGAACTCACATAAAGCCACATCCTCTTCACTTAATTCATATATTCCAAGCCCTTCCATTTGTTCAATATCACCAACTAATATCGCCTTAAACAAATGTTGAGGATATATACTCATCGGCAATACTTTTTCATATTGACCTGTCACAACAAATGCTCTTTGTTCGCCATGGGTATTAGTATCTCCATCAAATCTTAAACTCTTGAACAAAAAATTGGGAAATGTCTTGGACACAGAAGGTCGTGGTTTTAGGGGAAGTAACCAACCAAACATCTCATAGTAATCCCCTTCTTCAATGACAGATATCTGATCTGAGCGATATCCCATGAATTCCTCCAGATAAGTCTGTTTTCCAGACAAAACATCTCCATCAATCACCCTGTTTTTACCATCCTGGAGATTGTTATTAAGCAATTCACCCACTTGGGCGCCTATATATGTTTGTACATAACTCGGCTCTTTCACGCGTGCACCGGTTATCGCCACCACTTTGGAGGCATCCCATCGGCCTTGGTGCATCAAATATCCCAAAGCAATCACTTCTTGTACCGTCAATGTCCAAACTTTATCTCCGGCATTGATAGGTGCTATATGGTGAATCTGAATCCCTACGTTGCCTGAGGGGTGTGAGCCTTTAAACCAGTGCTTTTCAACTCCTTGTGCATCGGTGAAAGCCCGATGGGGAGCTTCTTCACCTCGTGCATCCAATCCCAAGTGCACAGCACCGTCTGTCAATCTATTCAACGTATCAAGACCTTTTTGAAAAGCCCCTTCCTTACCATCAACAACCAAATTCATATTGGGTGCCAAAGGAGCTGTATCAAAAGTGCTGATGAATATATTCTTGGGAAGAGAATCTATCGCGGGAAGCATATCATAAGGGCGCTCATTGATCAATGTCCATCCACCCGACTCACACAAGAAATCAACAATCACTTTTCTACTTGCCTCTGCTATGCTGGGAGGATCAAATTGCTTGTATTTGATCTCCTTATCCACAAGTATTACAATATCTGAAATCGCCCGTTTTTGTCCCCGACGGACTTCGACGATCTCTCCACTTACCGGAGCAACGTACTTGATTTTCGTGTCCTTCTTATCGTGAAAAAGCACATCACCCGCTTTTACTTCATCTCCAACTTGTACCGTAACACGTGGGATCGGAGGCAATCCTCTAAAATCTCCCGGACGCATAGCAAATCGTGTGACTTGACTTGGATTAATGGTTGGTGGAGCCTCTCCTTTGAGCAATATATCAAATCCCTTTTTAAGAACAACAATATCACTACCCTGAACATATGAAGGGTTCGGTTTACTCCATACTTTCTTGCCTGTAGGATTGCCTATTCCGGCTTTCTGAGACTCTATGGCCAGAAAATTCTCTCCTAACATCAGAAATACACTTACTAAAATCAGCGCACCAACAATTACAAGAATTCCGATGGTATATAAATGACCGTTTCCATCGCCTCCTTGTGCAGAGAGCTCAACCGAAGACAACATGCTCAATAAAAATAAAAAAATCAAAGGAAGTTGTAGGCGACTAGATTGCATTCTGACCTGTTTTTGAAATCTTCACAAAGATAAAAAGCTTTAAGAGTTATACTATTAAGTAGGGACGATGTCCTAACTGTGGTTTTATTTAGACCAATTAAAAACAACGGTCGATTTAGGAGGATCCGGATTTTACAAGATTCATAGCATATTTGATTTTCATATTCCATACATATAGCCATAATAAAGTTTTCTTGTGCCATGACAGATAACCCAAATTGCGATACGCAAGCGCTTGCCGGAAGTTTGATATCCTCATAGGTAGAAAAGAATAGAATGCAACACTTACCTCTTTTTGAGCGATAGTACCCATAGCATATTTTTTTATGCGAGTAGATAGAAGTGTCCAAGATTGTGCAGGATATGTTACAATGGCTGAAGGACTGTATGAGATACGATACCCGTTCTTTAATGCTCTTCGACTCCAAGTGATATCATTGCCGGAGTTTGTATTTTCATCAAATACTCCAATCACATCAAATACCGAGCGATGTACGAGGATATTAGACACTGTGACACCATAATTTCGGGAAACATTTTTTTGATTGTTTAGATAGAGGATACCATAAACCATATCTCTAAGATGTTCTGAGGCATATTCAAGCTCAAATTTTCCGACAACCAAATACTCGCTATCGCCTGCACATTGTATCATATGGCTAAGCCAATCCGGAGACAGTTTGCACTTAGCATCAAGAAGGGCTATCCATCTCCCTTGAGCATGTTGGATGCCAATATTGCGAGATGTGTAAGGGTTTTTATTTGTGGAGTTCTTTATCAGAACAATATTGGGAGACATAGCGCTCCAGTACGAGTCCTGAAGTCTTGGGGTCTCATTATCTACAATGATGATTTCATAGGTCAATCCCGTTGTTAACGTGAGGATGGATGATACACATTGTTCCAGAGAAGGTTCTTGACAATAATGGGGTATGACAAATGAACAGTCGATATGTAGTGGTTTTTGCAATCTATTTTTCCAATAGTTTGTTGTAACTATTCAGCAACCACAAGTTTTTGCCAGAAAATGCCCTTTTTGCCCCTGTCTTTGCCAGATTTTTCTTACGTAACGATGCTACGCTGCAAAAAATATGGCTTCGACAGGAACAAAAATGCCTATTTACTGTCTAAAA
>JAJRXG010000119.1 GCA_024276375.1 Bacteroidota bacterium
GGTAATCGCAACTTGATAAATGGGAGATTCTCCTCGACCCGGATCATGTCATTGTTGGCGACATAGGCCTGCCAGGTATTTTTGTATTGCCAAGCTTGTCCTTCTTGATCTCTAACCGATCGATCAATCAAGTGGATCTGCTGTCCCGAATCAGTCTCATAGGTGCCCACAACTTCTTCACGAAGAAAGAAAGATATGGAATCTCGAATCCGACCTTCGCTGCGAAATATCAACTCACTAACCTGATATTCAATGTAGCGACCCGTCTCCAAGGGCATAAACGGTGTAGAACGAGTCGTCTTATTGTCGGGTTCACTATTGCATGCCCCAAGAAGTACAATCGATAGAATAATGGATATGTATTTCATAAAGGTCTAATAAACAGACAAATATACATTAAAGAAATGTTACTATTCAGGTAGGCGTCATTTTGGCTAAAAAAAACACTTTCCCCTTCATATTTCCGCTATTTTTTTCGCCGTAGCGCTGCTATGCCTCAATAAATAAGCGTCATCTGACGAAAAAATTGCCTTTTTTTATCTCAAAAGCACCCTCCTGAATAGTAACAAAAAATTGTACCTACACATCACTCAATGAATTTTGACAATAAAGCGAGTTTTTTCTAAGCGCCTTTGTCCATTTCGATGGCAATCGATTTTGCTGCCCCGATCCAATAAACATAGATGAATCAAGAAAGGAGGTATAACATCATTGAGAAACAACTTCTATGTGTAGATAAGAAGGTCATAGACTATTGGTGATTCGACCTCCACCGATGATATCATCACCTTCATAAAATACGGCAGATTGGCCTGGTGCAATACCCCTTACGTTGGCACCAAATAAGACCTCAACGTTGCCATTGTCCATCATTGATATTTGGGACACGGTGCCCGGATCATTGTATCGTACCATAGTGGTTGCTTCGGTATCGGGAGCTATGCTATTGTATTTTTGTAGATTGATATCAGTCACGGTCATTCCATTTCGGAGCAATTCATCAGCTTGACCCAGTACCACTACATTGTCGTGGGGTCTGATCTCTGTCACAAACATCGGAGTCTTAAAGCCTCCGCCCAGACCCTTGCGTTGTCCTATCGTATAAAACGGATAACCATCGTGTCTCCCGAGAATGTTGCCCTCTTTGTCCACAAATGTACCGCCTGCGACACGCTCTTCCAATCCCTCCACTCTACGTTTGAGGAAGCCTCGGTAGTCGTTGTCCGGAACAAAGCATATCTCATAGCTTTCGGCTTTTTTGGCCAGCGCTTCATATCCGCGATCTGCGGCCATCTGACGTATTTCCGGTTTCGTAAACGGAGCTAGGGGAAACTGAGTACGTTCCATACACTTCTGGCTCAGCCCCCACAATACATAGGACTGATCCTTGTTTTGGTCAATGGCCTTGGAGATATAATACCGATCATTGCCGTAATTGATCTTGGCATAATGCCCTGTAGCAATAAATTCACAATCTAAGGCATCTGCTCTTTTGAGCAGTGCTGACCACTTGATATGGGTATTGCATAGAATACATGGATTGGGTGTACGACCGGCGATGTATTCGTCCACAAAATCATCGATTACATAATCTCCAAACTCCTCTCTGATATCAATGATAAAGTGATGAAAACCCATATCTACAGACACTTGTCGAGCATCATTGATACTGTCGAGGCTGCAACATCCGGTTTCTTTAGAACTACCTCCGGAGGTGGCATAATCCCAGGTTTTCATGGTGATGCCGATCACCTCATATCCTGCTTCGTGCATAAGCATGGCCGTAACAGTACTGTCTATGCCCCCGCTCATTGCCACCAATACTTTGCCCAATTTGCTCATATAAGTATTAACTTGTTGCTGTTAAATAAGGTTCTGGAAAAAAATCTGTTTTTATTAACAAACTTTTTGTATTTATTGTCGTCACAAGGTAAGTAAGATATAGAAGTCATTTATAAAACATATAAAACGAACAGATGAAACGATTTATGCCTCAATTTATAACAACGGCAGCGATGACCATAGTGTTTTTGTTTTTGTCCGGATGTGCGGTGAATCCCGTTACGGGAAAAAAGCAATTGGTATTGGTCTCCGAGGCTCAGGAACTGGCTATGGGACAGCAGTATGATCCAAGTATTGTAGCGCAATTTGGATTATATGAAGATGAGAAGTTACAAGCCTTCATCAATGAGAAAGGGAAGCAGATGGGCGCCATATCACATCGACCTCAACTCAATTACCAGTTTCGAATATTGGATAGTCCAGTGATCAATGCATTTGCCGTCCCCGGAGGATATGTGTATTTCACCCGCGGTATTATGGCTCACTTTAACAATGAAGCGGAGTTTGCCGGTGTTTTAGGCCATGAAGTCGGACACATTACTGCTCGTCATTCTGTTGTTTCGATGTCCAAGCAACAGTTGTATGGAGGACTTTTTATGGTGGGGATGGTCGTCTCAGAAGAGTTTCGACAGTTTGCCGATGTGGGTCAGCAAGCGTTGGGTATGTTGTTCCTAAAGTTCAGTAGGAATGATGAAAGCCAATCGGATGAGTTAGGAGTGGATTACAGTACACAGATAGGATATGATTCACATGAAATGGCCAATTTTTTTGGAGTGTTGAAGCGTCAGATGGAGCGGCGAGGACAGCGTATTCCGGAGTTTCAATCTACTCACCCGGATCCTGCCAATCGTGAACAGCGTGTACATGAGTTGTCAACTCAATACCAAAAGCAGCGCGGCATGAGTAATCTAAAAATCGGAAGAGAGAGTTATCTCAGAATGATTGATGGCTTGATCTATGGCGAAGATCCGCGCCAAGGATATGTTGATTACAATACTTTTTTTCATCCGGTTCTGAAATTTTACTTTCCTGTACCGCCCAATTGGAAGCTCGTCAATAGTCCCCAGATGGTGCAGATAGCTCCTCAAGATGGTAAAGCCGTGATTCTGATGACGCTCTCTAAGCAGAATACTTTGCAAGCGGCAGTTCAAGCTACCCTTCAGGAGGATGGACTTCAAGTCATCGAACAGAGCAATACCACGGTCAATGGACTACAAGCTCATGCTATGTTGAGTACTGTCAAAAAGATCCTAATGCTCAGCCTCAACCGCAGCAGCAACAGCAGCCCGAATTGAGGATATTGACATATCACATTCTGTACAACGGCCTTATTTATAAGTTTCATGGTATCTCAAGGGCAACGGATTTCAACAACTATTTTAGAACTTTCTCCAATACGATGGGAGGTTTTAAGAGGCTCACAGATCCTCGTAAGATTAATGTTACTCCGGATCGCATTCAAATCGTTACGGTGTCTCAGACCGACCGCCTAGACAATATCTTTAGAAGGTATCGCATCCAGGATGCGGAAATGGAAACCTTAGCGGTGCTAAACAATATGATGCTGTCCGATCAGATACCCAAAGGTACACTCTTAAAGATTGTCGCCAAGGGTCAAAAAGGGTAAGTGTGTATAATAAATAGCATGAAATAGGATATTGCTCCGGTACGCCTCTGTCCTCATATGTTTAAGAACTCCTTTTACTTGTAGAGCAGTAGGGTTTTCAGGCCTCGAGCGGCAAGGCAGTATGTTAATACAACCATGGGAATCCATAAAAGGGAATTTAGTAATAGGACTAAATAAAGCATATTGCCCCAGCCTTTAGACTGGGGATAGAGAGTAGTGCAATGTATTGGCTTTAGCCATAAATTATGGGCATACTTGTTAAGGGCTAAAACCCAAGATGAAAAAGGCATGAGCTCCCGGATATAAATATCCGGGCAAAAGTGTGTATGACCTCTGTCCTCATATGATATGGAGATGGATCATCTTCAAAGCTGCTTGGATACTTCTATGAGTCCTAGGTAATGGTGATATCAAAATGTTGGGTGTTTTTATTGTATTGGGTTATGGAACTCTGTTTTGTTTTAACTTGTTAGAATAGTATCTATTATATACATTATCTGGTTAAAGCACATATAAATGCATCTACTATCATTACTTCCTTTTGTATTCTTTTGTTTAGGATTAGTCGGTCAATCCAAAATTGAGATCGGAGCTCCTGCTCCTGATATCCACATTACAGATTGGATAAAGAACGTTCCTGGGGATCAGCGACTTGAGGGCAAGTATATCGTACTGGAGTTTTGGGCGACGTGGTGCGGCCCTTGTCTTGCCGCTGTACCACATCTCAATGAACTTCAAGAGCACTTTGATCAGGACAATCTGTATTTTATTTCAATCACGGATGAGACGCCGCAGAAAGCTCAGCGAATACTGGATAAAGTTGATTTTCATTCTATCGTGGTTAGTGATCAGACGAAGCAAACGCAGATCGCATTTGGGGATGGGAAGAAAGGGCTGGAAGCATTTCCGATGACTGTACTCATAGATGACCAAGGCACAGTCCAATGGATAGGTGAACCAAAGGAATTGACCATAGAGATTATTCAAGCCCTTGTGGAAGACAGATTGGTTGGTTCAAATAGTTTTTCTAAGAAGACGGCAAGCACTGTATTGGATCTCACAAGTACAAGTTCTTCCTTGCAATTAGCGATGAAGGATTTTGTGGAAATCTTTAGGAATAAGGATATTATTTATTATTTCATTTTGCAAAGAACCGATGAACCGGACAATATGAAAATGACCTTAGAAGAGAATGCATTTTATTCTAATGGGACAACCTTGAAGAGCATTTATAAGGATTTTTTAAATGCTGAGATTGACACGATTATCGATTCTGATGGAGGGATGAATGCCGCAAAATTCTTATTCGCGTATAAAAACATCAATGCAGATAATGCTTCTAAAGAGCGTCTTGAAGAAGAAATCCTACACCAATTGGGTCTCATTAAAGAGATCAGAACAATTAGAAAGAACATATCGCAAGTTAATATCTCTGACCCTTCTAAGTTGATGCCGACATTGACGACCATGTTTTCCGGCAAGTCTGATGCTGAGGGTAAGATGAACTATACTAATTATAGTATTGGTGAAATGCTTACAGATCTGAATAATTATGCTTCTTTTGAATTCTATTTTGATGCGGCGGATGAAGGCAGGTATGACTTTGTTATTGATAAAGACACCCCGGAACACATGATTGCGAGCATGCAAGCTTATGGGCTGAGCACCGCAGATAAAGAGATAGAGGACACCTATATTTCACTTGTAAAAAAGAAATAGGCAACCTTCACATAGTGCCGGTCATATATTGAGTGCATAAGGCTATCGAGGTCGTTTGATATCGTGTGCTTTATTAGGTGCAAGTCATTGATTTACAGCAGATCATAAGATAGAATCACAGCATATTTATGATAGAAGAGCAATGGTTGACTTCGGCGCACAGATTAAGACATGGCTTCGGCTTGATTTTTGATTGTTATTCTTCATTGGTATAGGATGCAAATATTCTTGCCATCATTTGCTCCAGAAATGGAGCACAAAGCCTATGCTTTTGACAAAATGTAAACGTGTAGTACTTATTGTTCTGGATAGTGTAGGTATTGGAGCACTACCGGATGCGCATCTTTATGGAGATGAGAGGAGCAACACATTGGGTCATATTGCAGAAAGATGCCCGGATTTCAAGATCCCTAATCTAATCGAGATGGGACTGGGCAACATCGATCCTGACAATGCGCTCGAATCCACATTAAAACCACTGGCCAGCTATGGCAAAGCCAATCAACGTTCTCAAGGCAAGGACACAACAACCGGACATTGGGAGATATGTGGTTCGGTATTGGAGCAGGCATTTCCTGTGTTTCCCAATGGTTTTCCCAAGAGATTTATGGAGAGATTTGAATCTGCCATAGGAACACGTACTATGGGCAATAAATCTGCTTCCGGTACTGTCATAATCAATGAATTGGGAGAGGAGCACTTAAGCACTGGATATCCCATCGTCTATACTTCTGCGGACAGTGTATTTCAGATCGCCATGCACGAAGATATGTATCCTATAGATCGCCAGTATGAGATCTGCCAAGCCGCCAGAGATATGCTTGTCGGGGACTATGCGGTCGGTCGTGTCATCTCTCGACCTTTTGAAGGGGTGGTTGGATCATTTGTAAGAACCAGTCGCAGGAGAGATTTTTCATTGCTCCCTCCTGACAATGTATTGGATGCTATAGTTGACCAAGGACTCCGGGTAGTCACAATTGGAAAGATTGCAGATATATTTGCCGGCAAGGGCATATCTACTTCCGTAAAGACAAAGAATAACATAGAGGGTATTGAAGCCACTATCGCAGCGATAGAAGACTCAACAGAAGGATTGATTTTCACCAATTTGGTAGATTTTGATATGCTTTACGGACATCGCAGGGATGTAGAGGGTTATGGACAATGTCTGATGCAATTTGACAGTCGCTTGCCGGATATATTGGACGCACTCAAGGATGATGATCTGTTGATTTTGACGGCAGATCATGGCAATGACCCTACCGCTCCGGGCAGTGATCATACGCGAGAGTACATTCCTATACTGTGCTATGCCAAGGGTATGAGAGGAGGTAAAAGCATCGGAGTAAGAGACAGTTTTGCGGATATCGGAGCTACAATCGCCGCCGCACTCTGGATTACTTATGAAACACGAGGAAGTAGTTTCTATTCTACCATATCAAATGGATCATTGTAAATTAAAGTTATGGTAGAAATCATTCGAAAAAAGCGTGATGGAATTTCATTGACTAAGGATGAAATTGAAAAAGTTATATCGGGATTGGTCTCCGGGGAGATTCCGGATTATCAGATGGCAGCGTGGTTGATGGCGGTCTATTTTCAGGGAATGACGGATGAAGAGACAGCTATATTGACCGATGCTATTCTGCATTCCGGGACACGGATCAACCTATCATCAATACAGGGCATTATAGTAGATAAACATAGTACCGGTGGAGTAGGGGACAAGACGACGATGATTCTAGCTCCTTTAATCGCTGCCGCAGGTGTACCTGTGGCTAAAATGTCCGGTAGAGGATTGGGGCATACAGGAGGTACCATCGACAAATTAGAATCTATTGCCGGATTTAGTGTGGATCTTACAGTTGATGAATTTATTAGCAATATTCGGTCTCATGGGATCGCCATATCTGGACAGAATGAGCATATAGTTCCTGCCGACAAGAAGTTGTATGCTCTACGAGATGTTACCGCTACGGTGCACAATCATGCATTGATCACCTCAAGTATTATGAGCAAAAAATTGGCTTGCGGTGCAGATGCCATTGTCATAGACCTAAAATTGGGCTCGGGAGCTTTTGTTGCTACACTTGAAGAGGCGCGTCATTTGGGCCAACTGATGATCAATACAGCTCGGAGGATGCACCGAAAGGTGCGCGTCATCATATCCAATATGGATCAACCATTGGGGTATAATATCGGCAATGCCCTTGAAGTCAAAGAAGCAGTTCGTACCTTACAAGGCAAAGGGCCTGTAGATCTTATGGAACTGTGTCTCTCGCTTGGTGCTCATATGTTAATACTGGCAGAGAAGGCGGATAGTGTGGATGAAGCCCACAGTACTTTGCAAGAGTTGATTGATAATGGTAGCGCAATTGAAAAATTTAAGGAATTTGTACTTTCTCAAAAGGGCGACGTCCATATGATTGATCAAGTGGATCTGCTTCCCAAGTCTGCCTATGCAAAAGAGGTTTTGAGCAGTTGGACGGGTTATGTGCAGCGTATAGATACATTGGAAGTCGGTAGAGCATCCATGATGCTGGGAGCGGGTAGAGCCACCAAGGAGAGTACATTGGATATGGGAGCAGGGATTGTATTGAATAAAAAGGTCAATGATTATGTTCAGCAAGGCGAACTTATAGCAACATTGTATGCGGATGATCGATCAAGATTAGATCGAGTATCAGGGATTTTTAACAAGACATACAATATCGGTTCAAGTCAAGTGGAGGAGATTCCTATGATCATCGAAGTAATGGAATGAAATAAGCAATAAATGTATAAAGTAAAGGGATAGAGAAAATGGCAAAAGCGAAATCTATAAAACAAAACGGAAGTACTGCGATCCAATCCCACCATCGCCGTAATGAAGGTATGGCATATGATGCCAATACTTTTAAAGAGATAAAGATCAATAGAAGTGCTGTTGACAGACGAGCCGCCACAATAACCAAACGGCGATCTATCAAGAAACAATGGCAGGCAGCTTGGTTGCTCAAAGCCGTGACTTGTATAGATCTTACTACGCTGGCGGGAGACGACACCCGTGGCAATGTTACACGCCTGTGTGCTAAGGCGAGATCACCCATCAGGAAGGATCTGTTGGAATCCCTTGATATGTATGATGCTCATATAACAACAGGCGCTGTATGTGTATATCACAATATGATTGCGGATGCTCGCAAAGCATTGCACGGCACTAACATTCCGATCGCTGCTGTTTCTACAGGATTTCCGGCAGGGCAGATCAGCCTAAAGGATAAAATACAACAAATAGAAGCTTCGGTTAAAGCCGGAGCAAGGGAGATAGACATCGTCATCAGTAGGGATTTGGTGATTCTTTCAAAATGGAGAGCATTGTATAATGAGGTACAGGCCTATAGACAGGCGTGTGGAGCTGCTCATATGAAGACCATTCTTGCCACGGGAGAGTTGCCCAGCTACACCAAAGTTGCAAAGGCCAGCTGGATATGCATGATGGCAGGGGCGGATTTCATAAAAACAAGTACAGGCAAGGAAACTGTCAATGCGACATTGTCTGTGAGTCTGGTCATGATACGGTGCATCCGGGAGTATGAAGCAATGACGGGATTTAAGGTGGGCTTCAAACCGGCAGGAGGAATCCGGAAGGCAAAAGATGCTTTGAATTGGCTCATCCTCATGAAGGAAGAATTGGGTCACGACTGGTTGCAACCCGAGTTGTTTCGCTTTGGAGCGAGTGGATTGCTTGGCGATATAGAACGACAATTGGAACATTTTGTCACGGGCAGATATTCCGCTTCATTTAGACATCCGATGGCATAAAATTTCTACAATGGATATAAAAGAAATATTTGAATCAATGGAATACGGCCCAGCTCCGGAAAATGGAAGTGTAGCACAAGATTTTCTTGATCAGCACCAACGAAAATTTGGCATGTATATCGATGGACGGTGGGAACGTCCGTCACAGAATACTTATTTTGATACGATCAATCCAGCCAATCATCAGGTACTAGCCCAGATCTCCGATGCATCAAGTGAAGATGTGAACAAGGCAGTAGCCGCAGCCAAAAAAGCATTGCCCAAGTGGGTCAATATCGGTGGTCATGCCAGAGCTAAGTATCTCTATGCCATAGCGAGGCAAGTTCAAAAACATACCCGTCTTTTTGCCGTGTTAGAGACCCTTGACAATGGCAAGCCAATAAGAGAGACACGCGATATCGATATACCTCTTGTAGCACGTCATTTCTATCATCATGCGGGGTGGGCACAGCTCATGGCGCAGGAATTGAAGGATTATAAAGAGATCGGTGTGGTGGGACAAATTATACCTTGGAACTTTCCATTGTTGATGCTATCATGGAAGATTGCCCCGGCCATTGCAATGGGCAATACCGTTGTGCTCAAACCGGCGGAATTTACTTCTTTGACAGCACTCTTGTTTGCAGAGATATGTGATCAGATAGGACTGCCCAATGGTGTAGTCAACATCATCACCGGAGATGCCAAAGCAGGTAGTGCCATCGTAGATCATAAGGATATCAAGAAAATCGCCTTTACAGGATCAACCGAGGTAGGCAAGATCATCAGACGTGCTACAGCAGGAACAGGCAAGAAGTTATCACTCGAATTGGGTGGCAAGTCTCCCTTTATAGTATTTGAAGATGCGGATTTGGACAGTGTTGTTGAAGGAGTAGTCGATGCGATCTGGTTCAATCAGGGGCAAGTATGTTGTGCAGGGTCGAGATTGTTGGTAGAAGAGAGTATCGCCGACAAATTGTACGGCAAGATCCGACGCAGGATGGAGCGACTGCGTATGGGCAACCCTCTTGACAAGGGTGTGGATATTGGGGCTATCGTTGCACCAGTGCAATTGAAGGTTATAGAAGATCTGGTACAACAAGGAGTAGATGAAGGTGGCACTATATGGCAGCCATCATGGTCATGTCCTGAAGATGGATGTTTTTATCCACCTACACTTTTTACAGATGTGTCTCCCAGTGCTACGATTGCACAAGTCGAAATATTTGGGCCTGTATTGGTCGCTATGAGTTTTAGGACTCATAAGGAAGCCGTCAAACTCGCCAATAACACGCGCTACGGACTGGCGAGCAGTATATGGACAGAGGATATTAATTTGGCGTTAGATATCGCTCCGCAAATCAAAGCGGGAACGGTATGGGTCAATTGTACCAATGTGTTTGATGCAGCTGCGGGATTTGGTGGTGTTCGCGAATCCGGTTTTGGAAGGGAAGGAGGTAGAGAGGGACTTTGGGAGTATATTCAGCTCAGACAGGAAGCTACATTGTCTGCTAAATCGTATTATGAGGCTAAGGTGCTAAAAAGCTCCGGGGATGCAGCGACTGTAGCTTTAGGGATAGACCGGACGGCAAAAATGTATATCGGCGGTAAGCAATCCAGACCTGATGGAGGTTATAGCGATGCGATTTATGACCCTTCCGGCAAATACATAGGAGATATATCCAGAGGCAATCGCAAAGATATCCGCAATGCCGTAGAGGCGGCCAATAATGCGAATAAGTGGGTGAAGATGACCGGCCATACCAGAGCGCAGGTGATGTATTATATGGCAGAAAATCTGTCGATCAGAGCTGAAGAGTTTGCCAATCGCATCAATCAGATGACTGGAAGAGTGATGTCTAAGGCCAAAAAAGAAGTGCAACAAGCGATCGATAGGATTTATACGTATGCAGCATATGCGGACAAATATGACGGTCGGGTGCATCACACCACACATATGAATGTGACCTTGGCCATGCCTGAAGCTCTTGGAGTGCTTGGCATTGTGTGCCCCGATGATTTTCCCTTGCTGCGGTTCATATCTACCGTTATGCCAGCTATTGCTATGGGCAATAGTGTGATAGTCATACCGTCAGAGAAGTATCCATTTGCTGCAACTGATTTCTACCAAGTTTTGGAGACTTCTGATCTGCCGGGGGGGACGATCAATATTGTCACCGGTGACAAGGATGAGTTGGCTGAAGTATTGGCGAAGCATGACGATGTCGAAGGAGTGTGGTATTTTGGTTCCAAGAAAGGTAGCAAACAAATAGAAATGTATGCCACGGACAATATGAAGCGTACCTGGGTCAATCATGGTAAGTATAGAAATTGGGAAGATAACGATCAGGGTGCAGGGGAACAGTTTTTGGCGAAAGCCAGCGATATTAAAAATATATGGATTCCGTATGGGATATAGTTATAGTTAGTGGATAAAAAATCTAAATTAATAGTATGGCAAGTTTTCATATAGAGGCAGAAGCAGGGGCGATCGCAGAAACGATCTTGTTGCCCGGAGATCCATTGAGAGCCAAGCATACGGCGCAGACATTCCTTGAGGATGTCGTATGTTATAATCGTGTCCGCAATATGTTGGGATATACGGGATACTACAAAGGCAAGCGCGTATCGATCCAAGGTACTGGTATGGGGATGGCAAGTGTCGGCATTTATGTCAATGAGTTGATATCCACATATGACGTTAAAAACCTGATACGAGTGGGTACTTGCGGCGCATTGCAAGCGCACCTTGAGATCGGTCAGGTGATTCTGGCGATGAGTGCTTCGGGGGATTTGGGCGCCAATCATTTATACTTTGAAGGTATGCATTATGCTGCTACGGCCGACTTTGACTTGTTGTTGAAGGCTTATCAAGCCGCTCAAAGACTTGAGGTCGATACATATCAAGGAGGAATATTTAGTACGGATACATTCTATGGTGAGGAAGAAACCGAACGGTGGGACAAATGGATCAAGCACGGCATCCTCGGTGTCGAAATGGAATCTCAGGTACTGTTTACATTGGCGCATCGCTTGGGAGCTAAGGCACTATCGATACTGACAGTGAGCGATAATCTCATCACAGGTGTAACCTCGTCTTCACAAGACCGCGAACAATCCTATATGGATATGATGCGCATTGCATTGGAATTGGTTTAGGTTGCTATCTTAGTGCACCTAAGAGATCTTAGTGGTTTGCCCCTCTTTTTTTATTGAACCACTTGGGGCACTTAGATGTTTTTGGTTGAATTAATTGTTTCCAATTATAATCGTCCCGGTACCTGTATGCTTGATCTCATCCAATCTCTTGTCAAGGATGAGTGTAGATATAGTAGGATAAGTACCCCCATCTATATGCCAAGTCTGTCCATGAGCTTGGATGGCTTCTGCATCATGGATATTATTGAATGGTGTCACTTGTCTTCCATTATAGACATTTGAACCATTGGTATAATCCTCATCTACATAAACATCTGTGTACACTTGGTTAGCGGTTTTCCATATTCCTCTACCAAAGGTAGTCGCTACTAGAGTATGACCACCTAATGTAGCAGCTTTGGTAAATTGTAACTGTGTCACTTCTACAAATCCTGGACCATCGGACGTGTTGAAAAAGTTAGGGCTGATATTCCAATTTTGACCATTGTCTTCAGTAGCCAATATGCCAAGGTCCGTACCCGCATAGAGCCAGCTGTTTTTCTCGGGATGCCAGACGAGTGTATTGATGTGTAGCTCGGGCAGACCATTGGATCGTACTATCCAGGTCATGCCGTCATCGTTAGAAAGCAAGACTTGATCCATAATGTATCCACCTATTGATATGGCCACCTTGCTTGCTACATTGGGATTGATACTAATATCACTGATTGTACGTGCACTCGGATCTGTATATACTAAGGACCAAGTCCATGGAGATCCTGGAGTGCCTTTATAAACTTGTCCATTGGTGTATCCGACATAAACCTTATTTCCATTGGTATTGATGTCGATGGCGCTAATAGTGACCTCGGCTATTTCAGTCCGTGGAGATACATCAGTTACGGTGGGATTGCCACATACTAGCAAATCTTTCTGAAGATGCCAGAGAGATTGACCTCCTACAAGGATTTGCGCTCCATCATTTGGAAAGATCTCCATAGGTGCCAAAAATGGTGGGTTGGCTTCAAAGTCAGAAAGGTCAAAATAATTAAAATAAGTCCCTGGATCTAACGGAGGGCAGGTGGCACTAAAAACTCCAAACTGTATCGATAGATATCTTAGATTGGGGTCTTGCACAGATATGGCGCACCATCCTCCATCTCCTCCTTTTGGATTGGTCCATGTCTCACCGCTATCATCACTAAAGAGTGTTCCATTGTCTTGTGCTCCAGCAATGAGATAATTGGGATCATTGCCATATATGTCACTATTGTAGTATTGAGTGATACCAAGACTATTATTATTGAGGAGATCCCAACCAGTTGTTTGACCTACTGTCAACCAATCATCAGTCGATGCTAGGCCCCCGTCATTGCCAAAATATAGTTTCTTGTTAGCATTAGAATAGTCCGATGCGGCGACGATCCTATGTTGGTCAGCATGAAGAGATGTGCCGAGATTATTTTGTGTCCAATCGCTGATTTTTTCTATTGATATTCCATTATTGAGACTCCTCCAAAGATCTACACCACCAATAAGTATCTCCGCTGTATTTGTCGGAGAGACCCATATCACATTATGATACCATCCATTGTTGATAGCACCATTTTCTGAGGGATCAAATATTGTCAAGTTAGACCTTTGTCTTGTCCAAGTGCTTCCTTTATCACTGGATCTGAGGATTACTCCTTGATCATTTGTTTCTTCTTTTTCCGTAAGGGCATATACTACATTTGCATCAGATGCTGACATAGCTACCTCTACTCGACCGGGAGAATTGATCCAGCCTGATGTATTAAAAGTATTTAGACCCTTCCAACTTATCCCCTTGTCAGTACTGATGGTTAATCCCATACTGCTAGCGATCATAATGTGGTTTGGGTCGTTTGAATTGACGGTGATATTGCTGATGATGCCTCCTACACTATTGGATGTGAATGCGTTACTTTCATATTTAGTAGTTCCATGGTTTTCAAAAATATAGAAATTACCTACACCGCCGAATGGAGTACTTTTAGAAAACCCATTTGAACCAGCATAAAATCTACTGGGATCAGAGGGGTCAAAAGCAAGCGCTCCTACCCAGTAAAAGTCTGTAAGGTTATCAAGGTCAATAGCAGGGAGTAATTCCCAATTATTGCCTCCATCAAAAGTTCTAAAGATACCTGCACCAGGGGTGCTACCAGCGAGGTTGGTTCCAGTTAGGCCCGCTCCACCAGTGATACCTTCACCAGTTGATACATACATCGTATCAGGATGAGTAGGATGTATAATGATAGAGGTAATTGATGGACTGGGTAAAAAATCATTCAATGAAACCCAAGAGGCTCCTTGATTAATAGATTTCCAGATACCACCGCTAGCACCTCCGGCAAATAGGATGTCTGGATCTGTAGGGTGGACTGCTATGGCCCGTACACGTCCTCCTTCATTGTTAGGATTTAATTCTGTCCATTTGTTTAGACCTCCATCTTTTAGATTTTTAGCTTTAGCGACTTTAGCTTTCATTGTTTCTCTTGCCTTGAGGACTTTATCAGGGGACATAATGTGACTCCTTTGTTGGCTCCTCCATTCAGCGCGTCCATTTGGGAGAGCTTGTTCAGTTATATCCTCATTACTAGACTGTTGATTGAATTGGTATAAACCAAAGCCACCTGCAATAATCAAAATCAGAAAGGTCATTTTTATAATTATACTTTTCATTGTCTTCTTATTTAATTGTATGATTATTGAAGATTGATAAGTACGAGGATGAAGCCTTCTCCTTCCTCTAATGTGGTCATGGATTTTCCTATGACAGCGCCTCTCAGTTTACGTCTTTTTGTAGCCCGCATGGCTTGTCCTGACACCTTTGACGAAGTAATAAAATCACCGACATTAATTGCTCCATTAGAGGTGTTGGCTTTGACATATGTGCGCCCTGACAGCGTGACCAACTCATCTCCATGAGCTATTGAATTTTCTTGACCCATGAGGATGCCAGGCTTTACACCATTGGCGCCTGAGATGACTCCTGCTATCTTTCTATCATAGGCTTCTTTGGAGAGCATGAGTTTGCCCGGGTTGTCGGGATCCAATGACACCAGCATACCAGCTTGCTTGTCTTCTCTCTCGTCGGTGATATCAAATAGCTCTGCTAAGTCAGAGCCTCCTTTGATAGCTATCTCATCGGTGATGATGCGGCTATCTCCTGTACCGGCATGGTCTGTATTGAAAATCAAGCGATCCACGCCAAGAGAATCTCGAAGGATAATTTTTGCTCCATTCCGGGTGTCATTGGCGTTAATAAAAATGGTTTCTTCTGAGTCTCCATTAAATAATTTAAGAATGCCCCCAGTATTGTTACCTGTATTTAGTTGTGACCAAAGTTCTACTTTAGCATTACCATTTATATCTTTTAGAGTGAGATTTCCACCGTCGCCAGTACCTTTAGCATTTATAGTCACGGTCTTTCCCAAATCTATTTTTAATCGTCTGATCTTACTTGTTATGCTCCCCAGAGTATCGACAAAATTAATTTTGCCACCGCTTGCGGCACTTATAAAAAGTCTTTTAAAATTTTTATTATTGTAAAACTCTATGCTCCCGGCTTTTTCTGACGTATCTGGTATCGCATATAGTACCAGTCTATCATAGCCCATAGAGTCACTTAAGGTCAATTGGCCACCCTTTTCTGCGCCGAAACCGTCCATTGTTACAGTGTTGCCAATGGATATTTTGTCAGGGTCTATTGCAGTTTCTACTTGCGCATTAGCATAGTTAAGGCAGATAAGTATGAGCAAGGCTAGATAGGTTAATTTAAGTTTCATTTTATAATTATTATATGGTTTGATAAATGAGGAGATTGTTGAATTGTTATATTATTTTAGGGTGACAATGATCGATAGACCACGAACTACGGATGATATATTTGAGTATTGATGACGTGGCATTTTGTATTTTCAAATATCCATCTGTAAACTGTGGACTTCATTCTTCATATCACAAAGAAACAGGACAAAAAAGTGATACACCCTACATGATCATGTAGTATTTGGGGCGAAAAGAGACATTTTTTATGGGTTTGATGCTTTGCAGTTAGATCGTTTAACGCTTCACTGTAAGGTTGATTATAAGTTATAAATAAGGTAAGTTAAACTTCGAAATATGACTGTTTTTACTACTGAAGGCAGTCACTGTTGCTATACTTTCCGATAAGCATTAATCACTAACTTGGCTGTTGTCCCTTTGACAGAAGTGATACTGATCGTGCCATCCAACTTAGTGGCAAATGCACCAATTAGGCCATGACCAAATGATGGGTGTTCGGTCTCATTGGGTAGTCCGATGCCATCATCTTTTACGATCAGGATGAGTTGACTGGATTGTTCTTTTAAGGATACGGAGATGTTTCCACTGCGATTGTCAGGAAAGGCATATTTGAGGGCATTGGTGATCAGTTCATTAATGATAAGACCTAGAGGAACTACTGTCTCTACATCGAGTTGTATGTCTTCAATGACCGTAGAAAGTTTGATACGGTCATGTGAGATATTGTAGGTGTCAAAAAGATTTTTCGTCAGTCTTTCGAGATACTTCTTCATACTGATTCCTGTCAGATTGCCCTTTTGGTAGAGATCTTGGTGTATAAGCGACATGGAGTTAACACGACTTTGTCCTTCTTTTAGTGCGTCAATCGCTATCTCATCAGTAGTTTGGTTGCTCTGTATTCTGAGAAGAGAGGAGATGACCTGTAGATTGTTTTTGACACGGTGGTGGATTTCTCTAAGCAGCGTGTCTTTATCTTTAAGTGCATCGGTGATGATCTTGTGCTGCGATTGTATTTTTATATTTTGATTAAAGAGACGGTAGAGAAGAAAGGAAAGCAGGCTTAGGCCAATGGCTGCTCCACCTAAGGCCATACGTTGTTGTGATATCCTTGATTGATTGAGTTGATCTTCTAATTGTAAGTTTGAAATCTCTTTTTCCTTTTCTTTTGTGTTATATATAGCATCTATTTCTTTGGTTTGTCTGGCGATAGTCTCATTGAGCAGGAAGTCTTTTTGTGCTTCATATTGTCGGTAGTAGCTGAGTGATTCTTTATAATTGTGTTGTTTTTCTTCAATTTTAGAAAGTAGCAGGAGGGCTTGTTTTTGTTGATTTCCCAATTGATGCTTTTTTGTAATAGTGAGTGCTTCTAGGCATAATGTAGTGGCTTTATTGTAATTTTGAATTTCTAAGTATAATTCACTCATAGAAATAAGACTTCCAGTCAATTCATAATTTCCATTTAGATCACGTCTTATTGCCAATGCCTCCTGGAGGTGTGTCTGAGCCTGTTTTAATTCTCCGAGTTTGAGATGGCATGAACCCATATTTTCCAGACTATATCCTTGCCCATGTCTATTGTGTCGAGCTATGTTAATATCATATTGTTTTTTATAAAAAGACAGTGCCTTTTTATAGTTTTTTTGTTTTGCCTGAATAGATCCAAGGTTATTGTAGATGTTTGCCAATCCACTACTATCTTTTTGACTTAGATATATAGTGAGTGCTTCTTGTGCCACTTCTTCGGCAGCTATAAAGTCTTCTTCATCTTTATAATAAATACTCTTTGATCCTAAGGTCATAGCCACCATCCTCAGGTTATCCACCTGTCGATAATAGTCGATGGTCTGATTAGTGGTGATTAGAAAATTAGCTTTATCAGAATTCATTATATGTGCGACAGATATCTGGTACAACATATCGGCCATGGCGGCGGTATCTTTTTTTAACTCATAATAGTCATATATTTTTTGCAGATGTTGGAGTGCCAATTGATATTGTCCATCATTTTTATAACATACTCCGTAGTAAAAATCCGCTCTCGCCGTCCATTGTTCATCATTTATTTTAATCGCAGTGAGTCTCGTAGAATCTGCATAAAGAAGACATTTTTCTGTATTTATCCTACTATAATACCAGGATAGGTCGGAGTATATATACTGTCTGATGGTGTCATTGGAGGTAGTGTCAAGTTCTATCATCAGCTCTTCCAGCCGCTGTCCTTGGAGTTGAATAATACAAAGATTACAACATAAGATAAGGCAAATATGTCTCAAAAAATAAACCATACAGTCACTTTGTATCGGCAAGATATAGTCTATTTATTTTTTATCAGCATAGTAACCATATTTCAAGCTTCTGAAATCTATTGTTGTGCTCTTATATTCTTCTTGATTCTTGCTCTTTGCTACTTGTACTCGGGGGCTAGTCGGTGTATATAGAGTGGTCATCGTTCAGTTGATTCTTGATTATCGGATAGTTTTTTTGCTACTTCAGATAGTTCTACTATGCTGTAAAGACTTATGATGTCTTTGATCTCTAGGGATTTAGTAGATTCATCACAGTTAAGGTATAATTGCATGAGTGATATTTTGTCTTTATCTTCTTGGTTATTGTTCATGTTACAAAGTAAGAGGGTTCAAAATTGCTACATCCTACATGATCATGTAGGATTGATTTTACTACGCTATGTGTTTTTGGATAAGTATGCGTCCGATCTACAATATCTTGTATAGTATATTCATCGCTAAGATCTCTTTAAAGTAACTACGAGAGGGAGCATCTCCTGGTACTAACCCATGTTGATGCCCATTGATATGCTCTTTAATCTGATCCGGTGAAATACTCTTGTAATACAAGCTAATCTTGATGATACAGCGTCCATAATTGGTGAAAGTACTTGATGACATATCTCTATTCACGACGCTTGTCGTGGAAAGCAAATGAAATTTTGTAAGTATTTGTTGAATATGAGTGCACCCAATGGTTGTGATATTGGTTGATAGCTGATTAATGGCGACCATCAGAACCAAGATATTGGATATAATTATTATAATGAGCTATAAATTAGTGCATCATTTTCTATTGAAAATCATTTACTTTCAACTAAGTTAACAGTATGTTTTTAAATGACTTCTAAGATACTTACTATACTTATCCCTATATTTGGCAGTGACAATGTGGGTTGAGTGTTTTTGGGAAAAAAAGTTATAATTTAATTTTGTTAGGCGATAACCGAAGTATAGCGGAAAAAGGATTTATTTTGACCAAAGTTGAATCTATCTGCGTTGTTACATACCATAGGTAGGTGTTGTGTTGTTATGGTAACCTCTACACTGCAAGTGGAAAAAGTACAAATAATAGAATATGAAAAGATTCATATTGAATTTATGCTTAACATTCTTGTTGATAGGCTGTACCAAAAGCAAAGTTGAAACATTTAAAGTAAAGGCAATTCCCATTACGGGAAAAGTAGATGGCAATATTATTTCAGGCTCATCTGTTTTGAACGATCCTGATCGATTTGTTTGGGGCGCTAGTGTAGTTAAGGGCAACGACAATAAATACCACATGCTTTATGCTACCTGGGAATGTGGTGATTCCATTCCTGCATTTTCAAACTCATGGGTATTGCATTCAAAAATTGCTTATGCTGTTTCAGATTATCCTAACAAGGAATTTAAATTTCGAAAAATTGTTTTACGAGGACGAGCTTTAGATGGAGACACAGCAGCATGGGATGCTCAAATGGTTCATAACCCGCACATCAGAAGATTTGATAGCAAGTTTTATTTATATTACGGAGGCGGAAAAGATCCCGGTATTCAGCCCAAGGGTTCAAAGGGAGAAGAAGTCAATAAACGCAATAGAGTTCAACAAAGTCAATGTATTGGTGTTATAGAATTTAATAGTTTTGAAGATTTGGTAAATGGCAAGTATAAAAGATCAAACACTCCAATTCTTTCACCACGAACAAGGGTAAAACCCGATAAGATTGTGGAGCCATCACCTGAAGGAACAGTGCCTAAACCGGACAATATAATTGTAGTTAACCCTTCAGTTGTTCAACGTCCTTCTGATGGAAAGTACTTATTATATTTCAAGGGTAATATTTACAATCCCAATTGGAGAGGAGTACACGGTGTAGCTATAGCCGATTCTCCCACTGGGCCCTTTACTACAACAGATCATTTTGTGTTTGATATACGTGATGAAGATGGCACCATTGCAAGTGGTGAAGATCCTTACGTATGGTATCATAACACTCATAATAAATTCTATGTAGTGTTAAAGGACTTTTCAGGGAAAATAACAGAAGGGAAACCGGGATTGGCCATATTAGAGTCTCTGGATGGCATAAAATGGATAAAACCAGATGATTCTTTCTTTATGAAGAAGCAAGTGATATTGAATTCAGGTGATACAATCAAATTAAGTAATCTTGAACGTCCACAATTATTAATTGATAAAGATGGAAACCCACAGGTTTTATATTCGGCATGTTCTTTAGGAAGTTTAAGAAATAAAACGGATGGGAGTACTTTTAATATACATATTCCACTCAGAATGATTGGCAGTAATTAAACTATAACCGGCAGTTATTGAATATGGATACAATTGATCGGCACGGTTCAGCTGTGAATCCTATGAATTATTTAACCGGAATTGTCTCGACCGGAGTTCTTACATACCATATCTAGGAGTTGGGTTGTCAGGCGCTTCTCTGCACCCGGAGTACTAAACAAATTAGGAATTGAATACCATTTGACTATCTATGGAGATTTAGTAAAAATTGTTGATTACTTTGCAGGCATGACAATAGATAAAGTTCTATCAGTTCTAATTGTTGAAGATGACCCCATCATAGCCTATGATATTTCCATCATCCTAAATAAAAAAGGATACACTATTGCTGGATTAGCTCATAATGCGACGAAGGCCATTGACGTACTCTCTAAACACGAGATAGATATTGCTATATTGGATATCCATCTCGGGACTGGACAAAATGGGATAGATATCGCAAAGGTCATTCATACTCAATATGACATGCCATACATCTTCTTAACTTCTTTCTCTGATGAGTTTACCTTGAATGCCGCTAGAGAGCAAGGGCCATATGGTTATCTGGTAAAGCCCTTTCAGGAAGCGACCTTGTTATCTACACTATCAATCGCTTGGAGCAATCATCAAATGAAAAAAGACCGGCTCAATCTAGATCGACCAAATCTTAATCTTACCGATCAAGAGAAACTTTTGTGTGAGGGCTTTTATAAAGGTATGTCATATCAGGAGATAGCAGACGAGATGCACATCTCTATCAATACAGTGAGATATCATGTAAAGAATTTGTATCTCAAATTTGATGTAAATGGTAGAGCCGAGATGGTTGCTAAGATGCTACATAGATAAGGTTGGTAGTAAACTTGGTTGTGAATCAGACTTAAAGTTACTATTCAGGTAGGCGTCATTTTGGCTAAAAAAAACACTTTTCCCGTCATATTTCCGCTATTTTTTTCGCCGTAGCGCTGCTATGCCTCAAAAAATAAGCGTCATCTGACGAAAAAATCGTCTTTTTTTATCTCAAAAGCACCCTCCTGAATAGTAACGACTTAAAAGAAAGGGTGGCATGGCAAAAAAATACGAGCATTCGAGTAGCAGCGGCGTGGCGAACTTTTTTTAGCACGAGCATTTTAGATTATCATACCCCTATGATGCTTCATCTCAAGCGAGACGGCAATGCAACCATTCATGACGCTACAGATAAGCATTTTCTTTTAAACCGCTTAGGGCACATAGAGGCATTTAGTTTTCTTCTATCATAATGCATCTAAGAGATCTTGGTGGTTTATCATCATAGGTCTGCAATCTGTATATGATTTTTTCACAAACCTCTCTGAACCGGAGTTAAACTAATCAACTTGACAACCATCACAACCACCCTTGATCTTGATACCACTGTACGGTTTCCGCAGTAGCGTCATCCATGGTATATCTGGGTTGAAAGTTGAGGTCATATACCAGAGGGGAAATATCACAGTCCCAATTGAGAGCCTTCATTTTGGCCAACTGCTCTTGGTTGAGGAGGCTTTTGCTCCCAGTGATTCGATCGATAACGGTTGTTCCAGCTACGATGGCCGAAAGCACGCCAAAAGGAATGGTGAATCCAAAAGTTTTGACATTGAGGGCTCTGGCGATGCCTCCGGTAAATTGTGAGATGCGATATATTTTGCCGTCTGAGACAAAGTACGCTTTATTGACATATTGGGAGAGCGTGGCATCTAGGACAGCTCTGGCGAGATCTTTAACGTATATGAATGAGTATTTGATCTTTTTGCTTCCCATGATTGGAGCAAATCGGTATTTCTTAATAGTATCGAACACCATGAAGAAGTCTCGCTCACCTGGGCCAAATACAGCAGTAGGCCGCATAATGATAAGCGGCAACGCTTCAATTTTTTTTAGAGCTCGTTCTGCCCTTAGTTTGCTCTGTCCATAGATAGTTCGGGGCATTGGGATTGTACGATCATCGATGACCCCATCGGGAGTTTGATCTGCGCTGCCATGCGATTCGATACTGGAGATGTAAACGTATTTTTTAAGATTGGGATTGGTTTTCAAAGCCAATTGCGCCAGTAGAACACTGTAATCAACATTTACTTTGATATAGATACTATGTTGATGTGTACGAGTGACCCCTGCGTTATGGATGATGTATTCAAACTGGTGTTTTTTCAATATAGTTTCGAGGCTCTGCGGATCTTCGAAGTCGATCACACAATATTGAAATCCCTCGGAGGGGAGCAATTTTTTGCTGGATGTAGATCGAATCCCCGCATAAGTATCGAGACCTCTATCGATAGCTTCTCTTACGAGCCAACTTCCGACAAATCCACTAGCACCTGTGATCAATATCTTTGCCATAATGGGTGTAAGATATTTCACTAACGGCTAAAGCCCAATCTATCGACCAAAAAAAATCTGTTGATTTATCTAATCCATACTTCTATCGCACCTCCGTCGTGTTGCGGTATGGTATGACGAATCTCAGGATAGCTGGATATCAGATGTAGTACTTCTTGCTTTAAGGCACCTGTTCCCTTGCCATGGATGATTGTGATGATGGGAATTTTGAGCAATATAGAATTTTCTAAAAACGCCTTACAACGTTTGAGTTGGTGATTGAGGATGATCTGTGGCACTTCGTTGGATAGGGCGGGATTGAGGACATCTATATGCAAATCAAGCCGGTTAGAAGGTATGGGATTTTTAATTTGGGGAGTAGTGGTTGTAGGGTATTTCAGTTGTTCTAATTTGGATGGTTGGGAAGGCGTATAAAGTTGGAGGTTATGTTCTCTCGTTAAGAGAATTTTATCTCGATATTTTACTCGAGCCCTGCCATCGGAGCTGATGCCTTCAAATGTTCCTTCCTTACCGGAAGTGACGATTCTAACGGGATCACCAATCCAAAGGTCTTTGAGGTTCATAGCCTGATTTAAATTTGCCAGTGATTGTATAAAGGTAGTTAACTACTAAGATCGATGTGCCATTTCCGTAAGGGCATTGACAAATATGTCGAGCTCCTGTGTAGAAGTATATAGATTGGGGGTGATGCGGCAGCCATGTACTCCCACGCCATCGATAGCCACCGTCCAAATCCGGTACTTCTCCATCAATTGATCGGCCAGTGCATGTGGTGTCATATGAGATATACCTACATTGGCAATTGCGCATGATCGATGGGGTTCAACAGGAGTATTGATCACAATATTGGGCGTATCTCTAACTTGCTGTACCCAATAATTCTGTAGATATCGCAGTCGTTTTTCCTTGCGTTCTGAACCGATGAGGAGGTGATAGTCTAGGGCATTGCCGACCGCCAGATCGGTGTGAACCGGATGTGTGCCTGTATGATTGAGTTTGTAGATGTCATCTTCTTCTTTGTTCCATTCTGCAAACACCGGCCAGAGGTCTTTGACTTTGCCGCGTTTGACGTACAGCAATCCAGCTCCCAGCGGTGTGCTGAGCCACTTGTGCAGACTCGATCCATAATAGTCACAATCGAGATCCTTGATATCAAAGGATATATGTCCAAAAGCATGAGCACCATCTACCATGACATCTACGCCCCGGGCATGTGCCATATCACAAATCTTCCGAATCGGAAGAATGTGGCCTGTTATATTGATCATGTGGCACACCATCAACAATTTGGTTTTGTCTGTGATGGCAGCAGAATACAAGTCCACAATCTCTTGATCTGACTTTGGGTGATTGGGTATCGAGATGATTTTATTGACGATGCCGTAACGACGCGCCATCAACTTAAACTGGTTCTGCATGGCGCCATAATCTTGCTCTGCAAAGACCGCTTCATCACCTTCCCTCCAATGAACACCACTGATGACAGTATCCAATGATTCTGTTGTATTGCGCGTGAGGATGACCTCGTCTTCCTCAGCGCCCAATAGGGATGCCAGGCGTTTGGCGATGGCGGACTTGTTGCTTACTTGTACCTTGCGCATATAATACGAACCTTGATAATTGACTTCTCGCACATGCTCTATAAATCGATTCAAGGTCTCCTGAGGTGTAAAGCAGTAATATCCGTTTTCGAGATTGATATAGTCGGGTTTTAATCTGTAACCCATGCGAATCCGCTGCCAAAAGTCTTCATTACTTGCCAAGATCTCCGGAGATATATCTTCTATGTTTTCTATCAAGAATGATAAGTTGCCCAATAAGGCGGCTCCTACAGCAGCGCCTGTCATCTGTTTAAGGAAGGATCGTTTATTCATGGATGAATACTTTGAAAAAGAAGAAAGGTACACAAAAATTGTTACTATTCAGGTAGGCGTCATTTTGGCTAAACAAAACACTTTCCCCGTCATATTTCCGCTATTTTTTTCGCCGTAGCGCTGCTATGCCTCAAAAAATAAGGGTCATTTGAAGAAAAAATTGCCTTTTCTTATCTCAAAAGCACCCTTCTGAATAGTAACTAAAAATTTATAAGCCTAAAATTGTAGAAGGATGTTCTCACGGTTTTTCTGTTTTGTGCCTTTCTGGAGCGAATTCACTATTGATTGCAGCCATTGAGATCTACATCCATAGAGCTACTATTATTTATTTCAAAATTCTTATCGAGTACAATTGAATCCATTGCAGATACAAGCACGATGGCATTCATTGCTACGGTGTTTTTAAGAATGATGGCATTTTGAGCTATATATTGTTGAAAGGCATCGCTTCCTATGGGCAAGACAGCCGTTGTAGTACTGGGACAATACGGAGCAGATTCAAAATCTAAGAAACTGAGTACTTCTGCATCCGTGATATCATTGGTATCAAGAAAATCTGTTCCTATTCCTATAGGTATATTTAAGCTATCAAATCGGGCATACTCAAACTCTCCGATGACATCAGGGTTGCAAGGTTGTCCGGTATTGCATAGGACTCCTTCAATTTGAGTGCGATTGTGAAACTCAGGTGTATAAGAAGAGACTTTGTTCCAGTCTGTATAAGTGACAAATCCCACCTGTATTGTATCCGGAAAATCCGAGCGATTGTATCGACGATGCACAATCCATGTCTGATCTGATTCGAGTCTATAAAGTACAAGAAATACACTATCTATTCGAGCGATGCGAATCATGGTACTTGTGGTATCAATATCTTGGATGGCAAGAACCGAGGTACCGTCGATGGTTGATTTTACTTCAAAATGTGGTGCCGTACAAGACATGGGGTTGGGAGAGCACAGTCCGCTGTTGTTTTTGGCAGCACCTATAGATAGAAAGAGATAATTGTTGTCACTAGAAATCCATCCGGTGACCGGATCAAGAGCTCCATTGGGGTATTGACGGACATGGCGCAACATTACACCTGCAAGATTACAATCATCAATGGGCAAGGTGTTGTCTCTTCCGAGAACGTCCACTTTTGTTGTAAATACAAAGTTGCCCGAAACCTCCTTGTAAAGTAGCGGACCTCTCCATCCGCCAAACCAAGAGGCTGTTCGAGGAATCATCTGTAGCTTGCCTGGCGACCCATTGTCAATCGAATATGATTCAAGTTGCTCGATATTCCATTGTTCAACAATATTGATATTTTTCCAATTGACTAAAGATCTACTGTCATCAAACTCGTCATTGAGCAATTGTATTTGGGCGGGAACAAGAGTGGGTAGGTAGAGACAAATGGTGAAGAAGAAAGAAATGATGCAGTAGTTCATGGACTTGCTTTCTATTTGTTACTATTCAGGTAGGCGTCATTTTGGCTAAACAAAACACTTACCCCGTCATATTTCCGCTATTTTTTTCGCCGTAGCGCTGCTATGCCTCAAAAAATAAGCGTCATTTGACGAAAAAATTGCCTTTTCTTATCTCAAAAGCACCCTTCTGAATAGTAACCTTTTATTTTGATTTATATTTTGAAATAGGTATAGATATGTCAATTATTGAGTCACAGTAATGATCACAATAGAAAAGCTATATCACAATGATGTCACCCATATCGCAATAAGATTTGGGTATGACAAAGACATCAAGCGTAAGATCAAAACCATCGGAGCAAGATATACCAAGACGCATGGGTGCTGGTACATCCCTTACTCTGCTGATCATTACAGAAGATTTAAGCAATTGGAATTGCCATATTGTATAGCTGATGATACTTTGACCACTACACGCGGAACCACTGATGGGCCTTCATCTAAAAGTGACCATACCGCCATATCTTCCAATACGGAAGAGCAATTGGTAGCTCCCCCGCATCAAGGCAAGCACAGGGATGCCAACATAAGATCCAAAGGGTCTGACCATACTGAATCCTCAAGGGAATCATCATGCAAAGTATCATCCAAAGAACAACCATAATCTATACCCATGTGACCAATAGATCAATTAATCAAATAGTCAGTCCCTTGGACACACTAATGCAAAATAAGAACAAAAAAGTGGAATTGTAGATATTGAAACAGTGTATATATAACATAGTTGTGTTTCATACTACCACCGCACATTTTACACATTTATTTTTTTTGCAAATCGCTCATTTCAACACTAAAAAAATAAAAGAGTAAAATTTTTCCATCGCTTAAAGCAATAATTAAAAAACTATTGTATGTTTGACCAAATTTAGTCAAGTCAAAAAAGGTAAAATGACAATTGGAGAAAAAATAAAAGAATTACGAGAAAGTCGCGGGATGCTACAACGTGAACTTGCATCTAAATTAAATGTTGGAGATGGATTTTTAAGTAAAGTTGAACGAAACCAAAAAGTTCTTAAAAGAGAACATTTAGTAACAATTAGTAAAGTCTTTAGTTTCCCCTATTCCGATTTAGAAACTCTTTGGCTTGCTAATAAAGTATATGACTTAATTAAAAATGAAAATCAAGCAATAAGAGTTTTGAAAGTCGCAGAACAAGAAATTAAATACGGAAAAAGCATATGACATATTTTAATAAATTAAGAGAAATAACAAAACTAATTCCTGAAACAATAGTTGATTTTTCAATACCAAGAGATAGAACTTCACCTCCTACCCAAGCATCATCTATGTTCATAACCAACAAGGAACAAGGAGATTGGGCAGAAGATTTAATTTTTAGAGCGATAAATGAAACGTCTACAAATTATGTAGCAGTTAGATATGGAAAATCAGACGATATAGTTGCAGGAGAAGATGGTTTTGATAAATTCTATAATGACTTTCAAGATGAGTTAGATGAGATAGGAAAGCGACCAGACCTTCTCATTTTCAGAAAGGAAGATTTCAACACAAACCTTGGGAACGATATTAGTAACATTCCACATTCTGAAATAACTGATTATGTTAAAAAAGCAGGTGCAGGATTAGAGATAAGGTCAAGTGCCTTTCTAATAAATAAATATGAACAAAAAATGCAGGAAAGGACTGCATACCATCTTGAACAAGCGTTAACAGTAAAAGATAAAATCCTTAAAGATTATTCGGATTTACTTGAACACCCAAAGAAAAAACATTTTATTGACATATTAAATAGCATAAATTCCGAGACTATAACTTCAATAAGTTTTAGAAGACCGAGTTGGAGAGCAACAGAAAGATTGCAGGAATTATCACTTCTTTTCAAAGAATTGAAAGAACATATTGTTGTTGTTCAAAAAAGAGATTATTTAAGTATAACACCCAAAATTGAAGATATTAAAGTTGTTTATAAATGGGCAGAGACTTTCAATGTTCCTCATTATTATTTTCAAGTGTTTTTTGACAAATCTTACGGTATATCGTTCAAGAATATTTTAACCTTACTAACTGAACCAGAGAAAGAAGGTGACTATTATGAAATAAGTCAAGACATAAAAAATCAAAATAAGACTACTGTTAAAATTAATACACGTAACACAAGTCAAGTCGCATATAAAATAATTGAACCTGAACATAAAAGCGTTAGACGAGAAATGGGAAGAGGTCGTTTGTTGTTTTATGTTAGTTTTGAGAAAGGTACTGCATATTTAGATATAGATAGTCTAACGTCATTATTAAATATAACAGATTTTTAATAATGGTGTTAGAAAAAAAATATATTGAAAAAATTAGTCTTTCACATCGTAAAAAATTTGCTCAATTTTTTACTCCTGAAACTATTGCTGATTTAATGTCTGATTGGTTAATAGGAAATAAAAAACTTAAAACAGTTTTAGAACCTGCCTTTGGTTTAGGTGTTTTCTCAAGAAACCTTTTAAAAAAGAAACCTAACTTAAATATTAAAGGTTTCGATATTGATGAAACCATTTTTAAAGAGGCTCAATCATTTTTTAATGAAAATCCTAATGTTTCATTAAAAAATGAAGATTATATGTTTAATGATTGGTCAAATGAATATGACGGAATTATATGCAATCCTCCTTATTTCAAGTTTCACGATTATGACAATAAAAGTATTTTAAAAGAAATTGAGTATCGACTGAATTTTAAATTTAATGGTTTTACAAATTTATACACTCTTTTTCTCTTAAAATCAATTTATCAATTGGCACCAAATGGAAGAATGGCTTACATTATTCCTTCTGAATTTTTAAACTCTGATTACGGTAAATTGGTTAAAGAATATCTTCTTAAAACAAATACATTAAGACATTTGTTTGTAATTGATTTTAAGGAAAATGTTTTTGATGACGCTTTGACGACAGCATCTATTCTTTTATTAGCCAAAGATAATGATGATAGAGAAATCAATATTTCGACAATAAAATCAAAATCAGATTTAACAAAAATAGTTAGTTATATTAATTCTTACCCAAGATTAAAAGGGGAGTTTACATACAAACCAGTTGAAATAGACCCGAGCATTAAATGGCGTAAATATTATCAAGTTCAAAATTCAGATAAATACAAAAACCTTGTTCCTTTTTCTAAATATGCAAAAGTGGTTAGAGGGATTGCGACAGGAGCAAATGATTATTTCACATTTAGACCAAGTAAAGCAAAGAAATATTCCATTCAATCTGATAATCTACTTCCTTGCATTTGTAAGGCAAAAGATGTTAAGAGTGTGTTTTTCACTATGGATGATTTTAAACTACTTGAAAGAAATGATGAGCCAGTATTCTTATTTGATGCTTTAAAATCAAAAAATGAAGCAGTAGAAAAATATATTAGAAAAGGTATTGAAGAAGGTATAAATAAGAAATACTTAACGAAAAATAGAAAAATATGGTATTCATTAGAAAACCGTCCACCTGCTCCTATTTGGGTTTCAGTATTTAATCGAAATGGATTGAAATTTATACGTAATGAAGCAGGAATATCTAATTTAACAACATTCCATTGTGTTTATTTAAAACAATCAGATTTGTTTTCTAAAATTAATCCTGATTTACTTTTTGCTTATTTGTTAACTGATATTGCAAAAGGAATATTTAGTGATAATAGAAGAGAGTACGGAAATGGTCTAAAGAAATTTGAACCTAATGACTTAAATAAGGCTCAAATGTTAAACCTTTCATTGCTCAACAGAAAAAGAGTTAATCAAATATTAAGTTTATATAAAGAATATCGTAAAGAGCAAAGACAGATTTATATCGAACAAATAAATGAAATATTAGAAATAGAATATTCCCAACCTGAAATCCATACACATTTACAATTCGCACAAGCCACAACACCTCCAAAATTTGCAAAAGAGTATGGCTTTGCCAACGCGATTATCAGAACGAAAAATAAAGTACGAAAACACAATCGAGTAGACGGCTGACGGTCAATGCTGTGTATTCCGAAGTGTCTGACCCCCTAATCCGGAGGTTTGACCCCCCTTGTGGATAACTTACGACTTTCAAAGTGTTAAGATATGTGTTTTGATCGTATTCTTAGACTTTTTCCTTTTAATTCTATTCTATGCACTTTTGGGATAATCCGATCCAGTATTGCATCTGCAATAGTAGGTTCATCAAAATACTCATGCCACTTTCCTACAGGTAGTTGTGAACAAATCACTGTTGAAGCATTTTCATATCTATCTTCTAAAATTTGTAACAGGATGAGTTTGACGGCGTGAGTGATGGGCTGTAAACCAAAGTCATCGAGAATGATGAGTTTAGCTTTTTTCATTCTGTCCAACCATTTAATGAGAGTGCCA